>NZ_LWRX01000250.1:0-257325 GCF_001683835.1 Ralstonia sp. RL
CGCCGGACTGTTAATCCGTAGGTCCCTGGTTCGAGCCCAGGTCGGGGAGCCAAAATACAAACGCCTCGCTTCGTGCGGGGCGTTTTCATTTGTGGCGGCGGCGTCGTGTATCGTCTTGCACCGGCGGATCACCGCCCAAGCCCGAGTGGTGAAATTGGTAGACACCGCGGACTTAAAATCCGCTGCGCCCTAATCGGCGCGTGCCGGTTCGATCCCGGCCTCGGGCACCATCCTCACTGCTGTCTCCCTCTTTGCTTGCCGACGCGTCATGCGTGCGATCGGTGCGTCTTCGTATTCATCGTGACGCACCACCGGTGCATGTGCCGGTCCGGTCGCGGCCCAGCGGCGCGATCAAACAACAACAGCGCGCAGGCCTCGCTTGCACCCGCGCGCATCCATCCAGTACGTCCAATCAGCCCACCAGCCAGCGCACGCCGATGTTGATGAGCGCGCCGGCGGCGACGAGCCCGACCCACAACACGGCTGCACACAGCAACGGACGCACCCCTGATTTCAGCAACATCGGCACGTGGGTCTGCGTGCCGATGGCGAACATGGCACAAGCCAGCATGGCGGTATCGATCGCGTCGATGGGCGCATGCCATACCGCCGGAATCGCGCCTGCAGAATTGGCCAGCGTCACGATCAGCAATCCCACCGCGAACCACGGCATCGCCCTCCAGGCGTGCCCTGCGGCCTTGCGCACCGCCTGCTGGCGCGAGACGGCCACGTGCGCCCGCCCGTCTGCGGCCGTCGTGCACGCCAGGATCACCAGCAGCGGCGCCAGCGCCAGCACGCGCACCATCTTGCTGACGACGGCCGCGTTGGTGGCGTCCTCACCCAAGGGGCGCGCGGCCGCAATCACCTGCGCCACTTCATGGATGGTCGAACCGATGTACACGCCAAAGTGCTCAGGCGCCACCGCCACGCCAGCATGCGCAGCCAGCGCATACAGCCACGGGTACAGAAAGATGCCGGCGGTGCCGAACAGCACCACGCTTGCGATCGCCACCGCCGTTTCGCGCGGGGAGGCCTTCACGGCGGGCGCCACTGCCAGCACGGCGGCGGCGCCGCAGACCGCACTGCCGGACGCCACCAGCAAGGCCTGCGCACGCGCCAGACCAAACCAGCGCGTGCCGATCCACGTGCCGGCCAGCATGGTCGCTGCCAGCACCACGAGCGGAATCACGACGCCCGACGTCCCCAGCTGGTGAATCTGCGCCAGCGTCAACCGGGCACCATAGAGAATCACGCCGGTGCGCAGCAGCGTGTGCCGCGCAAACTGGATCGCACCTGGGGTGAGCCAGCGCTGGTGCCCCGGCACATGCCCCACGGCCATGCCCAGCAGGATGGCCAGCGTGAGCGCGCTCAGGCCGAGATGTCCGGCCCAGGGCATTGCACCCAGAGCCACCGCCACGCCGGCACAGCTCAACAAGACCGCCACGCTGGCCAACGTGCGCCCGTCAAACCCCGCTGTCGCGCTGGGGGCCGCCAATTGCTTCTGTGCAGTCGTCATCACGCTCGCCTTGCTTATTCGTTGTGCGCATAACGATATGCACATCGTGATAACCTGTAAAACAGGTAATTTTTGTCATTACAACCACTTTTATGGATATGAAAGCGCCGCGCGTAACCCTTCGGCAGTGGGCCGTCTTCGCGGCCATCGCCAAGAGCGAAACGACGACCGCTGCTGGCGAAGCTCTCGGCCTCTCGCAATCAGCCGTGAGCGCGGCGCTGGCCGAGCTGGAGTCGGCGCTCGGGCATCCGCTGTTCGACCGGCATGCACGGCGGCTGCACTTGAACGCCTTGGGCCGGCAACTGCTGCCGCACGCCCAGGCGCTGCTCGATCACGCCGATGCGCTCGAGCACGCCACGGCGCAGCCCAATGTGCGGCTCCGGCTTGCAGCCAGCAGCACCATTGGCAACTACGTGCTGCCTGCCCTGCTCGCCGATTTCCGGCACCAGATCGCGCCAGGCAGTCAGCTCGACGTGCTGATCGGCAACACGCAGGACGTGGTAGACGCCGTGCAGCGCTTCGAAGTCGACATCGGGCTCATCGAGGGCACGTGCCGCGGCGAGGCGCTGGAGATCGAAACGTGGATCGACGACGAAATGGTCATCGTGGCCGCGCCAGGGCATCCGCTCGCGCGCGGAGCCGGCCCCGTCTCGCATGCGGCACTGCGCGAGGCGGGCTGGCTGATGCGCGAGCCGGGCTCCGGCACCCGCGAGCTTGTCGACAGCCGCATCGCATCGGTGGTGGGGCCGCTGCATGTCGCCCTGGAGCTGGGCCACTCGGAGGCGATCCAGCGCACGGTGGCGGCGGGCTACGGCATCAGTTGCCTGTCGCGCCACGTGGTTGCCGACGCGCTGCGCGACGGACGGCTCGTCGAGGTGGATAGCGGCCTGCCGCGCATCGCCCGGCCGCTGCTCATCGTGCGTCACCGCGACAAGCACCCGACGCATGGCCTGACGCAGTTCATCAGCGCCCTGCGCCGCCACGCCACCGCGCCGGATTCGAAAAAAAATCGCGCGGGGGACTAGCGCGATCCGAAAAAGGTTGTTATAGTCTCGTTTCTTCGCGGGGCGTTAGCTCAGTTGGTAGAGCAGCGGACTCTTAATCCGTAGGTCGAGTGTTCGAGTCACTCACGCCCCACCAGAACTCGCGTAAAAAGCCCAGTCCTCACCGACTGGGCTTTTTGCTTTTGTACTCGAAGACATTGCCGCCCCTTCCCTTCTCTGGGCCATGGCGCGGAATGCCACGCGGTGCACCACAGAGGTGGCGCGCCACTAGTCGGCAAGGTCGATGCGCAGCCGCATGCGCAGGCTCAACGTCTGACCGGGCTCCAACGCGCGCAGCCCTGTGCCCTGCCACCCCTGCGCCGCCAGGTTTACCGCATCGGCAACGTGCGAAACCGGCTCCAGACAGAAATAGGACTGGCCGCCCGGCGCATGCAGGATGCAATGGTCCAATGCTCCTTCTGCGTCCAGCGTGAGCGTGCCCTCTGCGCGTGCCAGCACGGCCTGCTGCTGCCAGTCGCTGTAGTAGACGCTGAGGGCTTCGGGCAGGGCGCGCAGCTGTCGAAAATCTTCGCGGGGCGCGACACGCTCGCGGCGCAGGGCGACTTCGCCGGCGTCGGTCGGCCACATGGTTCGCGCATCAAACTGCACTCGCGTATCGGCGGTCCGGGTGAAGTACGGATGAAAGCCGCCGCCGGCCGGCATGCTGCTGTCGCCGTCGTTACAGAGCGTCATGACGGCGTCGAGCCCTTGCTCACTGAGTACGAACGTCTGGGTAGCGGTCAAGGGCCACGGCCAGTTGCCGGGCTCGGGCGCGTATCGCAGGCCCAGCACGATGGACGAAGCGGTGTGCTGCTCCACGTCCCATGCGCGCGCATGCGCCAGCCCGTGCATGGCATGGGGCTGGCCCGGGTGCGGGGCGAGATGGACGGTCCGCCCATTCCATGGGAAGCGCGCATCCCGGATGCGGTTGGAAAACGGCAGCAGCGGATAGCAGCCCGCCTTGGGCCAGGCCAGCCCGTCGAACCCGTCACGCAGGCACTCTGCTGACATCGGGGCCAGCCAGTCGATGCGCTGCCCGCCAGCGCCCACCGAAGCCAGCGAAGCGATGCGGCCCCCGGCGGCCGGCGCGACGGCCATCGTCAGTGCGCCGGCCTGCAATGTGTGCACCGGCCCCGGTGCCAGCCACGATGTACCCGCCATCAGAACGAATGCCGGATGCCGACCATGCCCACGAACTGGCTACGCCCGTTCGACGGCGTGCCGTTCTGCGAATCGCCCACCGACGCCACGGCGTCAACCATGCTCGTGCCGGCGCCGCTCGCGCGCAACGTCTGTCCGCTGGCCCGCTGGTACGCCTCGATCGCGTAGAAGGCCGTACGCTTGGACAACGAATAAAGCTGTTCCATCGAGAACTGGTTGTACTTGGCCGGCGACGTGATGCCGTTGCGCGCCTTCTCGGCGGTATAGCTGTAGCCGAACGCGAGTGTCAGCGCGGGCGTGGCTGCATACGTGGCAATGGCGCCCACGGTGTTGAACGTGGCCGATTGCGTGAACAGCGACGTGGCGCCCGGCTTGTACTGCACGTTCGAGTAGTTCAGCCCGACCATCACCTTGCCGAAGGTGTAGCGCGCCGCGGTGGCGATGAGCTGGGCGGTATCCGCCGATGCATAGCCCGCGTTGACCGGCGAGTTGTTGGCGAACGTGCCGACGTTGCTGAAGTTGCCGGCGGTCGTGCCGTTCGACACGTTCTTCAGGCGCGTATAGCCGGCGCCCCACGAGAACGCCTGGTAGTCGTAGCGCAACGCCGCACTGACGCTGCTGCCGTGGGAAATGCTGCCCGCCTGCTCGCCAAAGCCATACTGCACGCCAGCCTGCAGGCCCCCGAACACCGGTGACGTATACGTGATGGAATTGTTGAAGCGCAGCGTGGTGTCCAGCGCATCGACGTCACCCGGGTGGGCGCCGGTGGCGCCGGTCAGGACATTGGTCGGTCCGAGCGATGCCACGTACTGGAAGTACGGCGTGTACTGACGACCCAGCGTGACCTGCCCGTAGTTCTTGTTGTTCAGGCCCACGTAGGCCTGCCGGTTGAAGAGGAAGCCGGCCTGGCTCTGCTGGCCCGTGTCGGCATTGAAGCCGCTCTCCAGCCGGAACAGTGCCAGGTTGCCGCCGCCCAGATCTTCGGTGCCATACAAGCCGAACTTGCTCGCCAAGAGCGCGCCCGAGTTGATGTAGGTATTGGAGTGCCCGCCCTGGTTGCTCGAATACGCGAACGCGTTGTCCACCACGCCATACAGCGTGACCGATGTCTGCGCAGACGCATGCATTGAAGCGCCCGCGCACAGCAGCGCCGCCGATACATAGAGCGGGGTGAGGGAATGTTGGGCTCGTGTGGTTTCCATCGTTGTGATCTCGGTTGTCTCCTGCACCAAGGAAAAACCGCGCGCCGCCGGGCTCTCCGGATCCCGATGCCGGCACGCGATCGGATGCGGCACTAGGCCTGCAACTGCAACGTCAGGCGGCGCCAGCCACCCTCGACAGCGGTCTCCAGCACGCGGGCTTGCGGCGTTTGCACGGTTCGCGCATCGCCTGCGGGCAGGAGAATTTCAACGGTATCGGCCCGCGTCGGCATGCGGCCTTCGCGTGAAACATGCAGCGTGACGGTGTGGGCGTCTGAGACGGCCCGCACATGCCAGCGGCCATGCTGCCCTTCCCGCCACGCTTCGGTTTCGCCGTCGTCTTCGATGCAGCCGCCGACAGCCTGGCCCGCACCCCGCACGGGCACGAGGAGAAAGCCGCGCTGGTCGGCGCGCCGGTCGAAATGCTGCTCGGCCACGTTCAGCGCGATGACGCCGCCTTCGCGGATCAGCATCACCGGCTGATCCCACGGTGCGGGCAGGGTGACGCTCCGGCCGCCGTCGAACGCTTCGCCGCTCCAGTACGACACCCAGCGTGCGCCGGCCGGGAGATACACGGTGCGCTCGCTCTGGCCTGGGTCCACGACGGGCGCGGCCAGCAGCGATGCGCCGATCATCATGTCGTCGCACTCGTCGTAGCAGCGGCGATCTTCCGGGAACTCGGCAAAGGTCGGCTTGAGCACCGGCTCGTAAGCCTGCGTCGATTGCCACAGCAGCTCGTACAGATACGGAATCAACCGGTAGCGCAGCTTGATGAGCGAGGCAATTTGCGAGGTGACCTGCGGATACATCCACGGTTCGTTGACCGTCTTGTCGTCGTTCCACGAGTGGATGGAGAAGCGCGGCAGGAACACGCCAAAGGCCACCCAGCGTACGAGCAGCTCGGGCGACGGCGCCGGGCCGGCAAACCCGCCGATGTCGTGGCCGATATTGGAGACGCCCGAGAGCGCGAGCCCCAAGCCCATCTTCAGGTTGTAGCGCAGCGTCTCCCACGACGTGTAGTTGTCGCCGGACCACGTCTGCACGTAGCGCTGCATGCCGACGCCGCCCGAGCGCGAGACCAGGAACGGCCGCCGCTGCGGTGCGTACTCCAGTTGCGCTTCGCGCGACGCACGCATCATCAGCATGGTGTGCAGCACCTTGGCCTCGCGGATCGGCGTCTTCTTGCCGAAGCCGTGCGCGAACGCGTTGGGCGTCCAGACCTCGAACTCGTTGTTGTCGTTCCAGGTGGCGGCCATGCCGTAGTCAAGCAGCGCGCTCTTGACGTTGGCCTTCCACCAGTCGAGCGTCTTGGGGTTGGTGAAGTCCAGATATGCACCGACCTCGTCCCAGAACTGCACCCACGCCGGTTCGCCATTGGCATCGCACACCAGCAAGCCGGCGGCTTTGGCTTCGTCAAACTTCGGGTGGTCGCGCAGCAGGCACGGCTTGATGTTCGGACACAGGCGGATGCCTGCATCCAGGTAGCTCTGCACAAAACCGCGCGCATCGGGGAACTTGTCAGTGTTCCAGTGGAAGACGTAGCGCTTCGGCCCGATGGACGTGTAACCCGACGACAGATGGAACGAATCGCACAGGATGTCGTGCTTTCGGCAGCTGTTGATGAACTCGGCCATCTGCTCCTGCGCGTTGGGCGCGTCGGTGTACGTCATGGTCGAGCCGGAATAGCCCAGGCCCCACTTCGGCATCCACGCCGGGCGGCCGGTCAGCCATGTGAAGCGGCGCGTGGCATCGAGCGGTGTGTCGGGCGAAGCAATGAAGTAGTAGTCGAGATCGCCAAACGGTGCAACGAAGTAACGATAGTGGCCGTGGTAGTTGTCCAGCTCGCGGCCCATGTCGAAGCTGCAGTCCGACAGCGTGTCGTAGAACAGCCCGAAGCCGGTGCGGTTTTCCGGGTGCCACGTCACGTAGAACGGGATGTGCTTGTACAGCGGATCGGTCGTGCGCGCGCTGTAGCCCATCGCGTCGATGTTGCGCATCTCATAACGCTGGTGTGCGCGGTTCATGTCGCCGGCGCGCTCGCCCAGGCCGAAATACATCTCGCCGGGCTCGCGGCGCACGTAGTGATAGACCTGCTCGTCCCAGTAGCCGAAGTTGTAGGCCTGCGTGGCGCGGTCGGCCAGCACGGTCTGCCATTGGCCCGATCGGCCGCGCGTCTCCCAGGTGCAGAAACCACCTGCGAGCGCAATGCTCAGGCGGATCTTGGTGGTCTGCACGCGCAGCGTGTCGGCGTCGGCGTGCAGCGCAAACGCCGGCAGGCTGAAGCCGCTCATGTCGCGCCGGTCGCGCCCCTCGAGCGGCGCGTCTTCCGCGCCGGGCGCAATCGACCACGTGGCCGGGCCACGCAACTCCCCGTGCGGCAGCACGAGCACGCGCAGGATGTCGTCTTCCAGCACAAAGACTTCAATGGCGGCGCCGGTGCCGCTTGCCAGGCGCAGGCGATTGCCTTCGCGCGCCTGCAGGTCAAATCGGGGGGGATGCAGCAAGGACATCGTCTTCAACTCAGCTTTGAAACAGGAAGGGAGGACTGCGCCTGCCGCGCCGCGCGCTCCTCATGGGATTGTCCGCGGATCAGCACGATCAGAAGCACGGCGCCGGTCAGGTCGAATGCGCCGAGCATGCCGAACAGCGGCCCATAACCGATCTTGTCAGCCAGCGCCCCGACCAGCAGCGAGAAGCCCAGGCCGCCGATCCACGCCGACATGCCCGCAAAACCGCTGGCGGTACCGACCTCTTCCGGGTCGAACACATCGGCGGAAAGCGTGTTGACCAGGCCCGAAATCATCTGGTGCGCAAAGCCGCCCACGCAGAACAGCACGATGGCCGTGTACGGCGAAGCGACCAGCCCCACGCACGCCGGGCCGATCATCATGGCCGCGCCCAGCACGACGCCGCACACGCGCGACCACACCAGAGGAATGCGGAAACGCTTGATGAGGAACGGCGACAGGTAGCCACCGGCGAGGCCGCCGAGGTCGGCCGCCAGGAACGGCAGCCACGCAAACATGGCGATCGCCTTGAGATCGAGGTGGCGCTCATTGACGAAGTACAGCGGGATCCAGAAGCTGAACGTCTGCCAGGCCGGCTCGGCAAAGAAGCGCGCGAGCGCGATGGCCCAGAAGCGGCGCGACGTGACGACGTCCTTGACCGGCCGCTTGCCGCGCTCGGCAGCCACGGGGCGCAGCTGTCCGCCGATGATCTTTTCGCGTTCGACGCTGGAGAGCGCGGGATGGTCCTTCGGCGAACGATAGAACGCGAACCACAGCGCCGCCCACAGGAAGCCGATGGCGCCCGTCACCACGAACGCGGACTGCCACCCATATCGCAGATGCAGGAAGATCACCAGCGGCGGCGCCAGCATCGCGCCAAGCGAGGTACCCGAATTGAACCAGCCGACGGCCACGGACTTTTCCTTGTCGGGAAACCATTCGGCGACGGCCTTCATGCCCGACGGAATGGCCGCGGCTTCCGTCAACCCCATCAGCGCGCGAAAACCGGCAAGCGAGAGCCAGCCGCTCGCGCCCGCATGCAGCACGCCCGCAAACGACCAAAGCACGCCGAACAGCGCAAAGCCGATGCGCAGTCCGACCAGATCGACAATGAACCCGCACACCGGCTGCATGATCGTGTAGCCGACCTGGAACGCGGCGACCACGTAGGAGTACTGCTGGGTGCTCATCCCCAGTTCGTCCTTGAGCGTGGGCGCGAGCACGCCCAGCGAGTTGCGCGCCAGATAGTTGATGATCGTGCCCAGGCACACCAGCACGATGATCCACCAGCGCAGTCCCTTGATGGTCTTCACGGTTTGTCTCCGGATCTTTTTATATTGGGTAAGACACGGGCAGCGCAGACCGCCCGCGGGTGTTGCCTGCTCAGCGGACCATGCAGGGCCGCTTGTTGTCGAACTGCCAGTTGGGGATCAGCTGGCGCATGGCGATGGCATCGTCCCGCGCGCCCAGGCCATGCTCCTTGTAAAGCGCATGCGCCTTTTCGATCTCGGCCATGTCGAGCGTGACGCCCAGGCCCGGCGCGGTCGGCACATCGATCTCGCCGCCGACGATCTGGAACGGCTCGCGCGTGAGCCGCTGGCCGTCCTGCCAGATCCAGTGCGTGTCGATGGCGGTGATCTTGCCCGGCGCGGCGGCCGCCACGTGCGTGAACATCGCCAGCGAAATGTCGAAGTGGTTGTTGGAGTGCGAGCCCCACGTGAGGCCCCAGTCGTCGCACATCTGCGCCACGCGCACCGAGCCCTGCATCGTCCAGAAATGCGGATCAGCCAGCGGAATATCGACCGAATGCAGCTGGATGGCGTGACCCATCTGCCGCCAGTCCGTGGCGATCATGTTGGTGGCGGTGGGCAGGCCGGTCGCGCGGCGGAATTCGGCCATCACCTCGCGGCCGGAGTAGCCGTTCTCGGCGCCACACGGGTCTTCGGCGTAGGCCAGCACGTGGTGCTTGTCGCGGCACAGGCGGATGGCTTCTTGCAGCGACCACGCCCCGTTCGGGTCGAGCGTGACGCGCGCCTCCGGGAACGCTTCGGCCAGCGCGGTAGTGACGACCATCTCCTCGTCGCCGCTCAGCACGCCACCCTTGAGCTTGAAGTCCTTGAAGCCGTAGCGCGCGTGCGCTGCCTTGGCCAGCCGCACCACGGCTTCGGGCGTAAGCGCCTCCTGGTGGCGCAGGCGTGTCCAGTCGTCGGTGGCGTCGCTGCCGTCGGCGTAGTCGAGGTCGGTGCGCGTGCGGTCGCCCACGAAGAACAGGTAGCCCAGCGCCGGCACCTTGGTGCGTTGCTGCCCCTGCCCCAGCAGCGCGGCCACCGGCACGCCCAGATGCTGGCCGAGCAGGTCGAGCAGCGCGCTCTCCAGCGCGGTGACGGCGTGCACCGTGGTGCGCAGGTCGAACGTCTGCAGGCCGCGCCCGTTGGCGTCGCGGTCGGCAAACTGCCGGCGCACGGTATTGAGCACATTGTTGTAGGCGCCGATCGGTTGTCCGACCACCAGGGGCGTCGCGTCTTCAATGGTCTTGCGGATGGCCTCGCCGCCCGGCACTTCACCCACGCCGATATGGCCGTCGGAATCTTGCAGGATGGCGATGTTGCGAGTGAAGAACGGGCCATGCGCGCCGCTGAGGTTCAGCAGCATGCTGTCGCGGCCGGCCACGGGAATGACCTGCAGGCGTGTGACGCGCGGGCCGTGCTTGGCGGCTTGGGGGGGTTGGTGATCCATCGTCATCGGTGATATGTCATCAGTCGTCGTACAACATGGACGACGACTATAATGGACACTTCCCAACGGGGTCACCCTGGTAAACCCGCAATCCGCCGCCGGAGACCGCATGCCCGACACCAGCCCGCCCGCAACGCTCGTGCGCCGCACCCAAAGCCTCGCAGACGTTGTGGTGGACCACATCAAGGGGCGCATCGCCATGGAATCCCTGCGCCCCGGCGACAAGCTGCCCACCGAATCCGCGCTGATGGAAACGCTGGGCGTGAGCCGGACCGTCGTGCGCGAGGCGATCTCGCGCCTGCAGGCCAAGGGGCTCATCGAAACGCGCCACGGGATCGGCAGCTTCGTCCTGCCGCCGCGCACCGACAACAGCATCCCGCTGGGCGAGGCCTCCACGCTGCACGACATCCTGTCGATGCTGGAACTGCGCATGGCCATTGAAACGGAATGCGCCGGACTGGCCGCGCAGCGCATCAGCGCTGCGGAAATCGACGCGCTGCGCGCCGCGCTCGACGCCATCGAGCAGGACCAGGCCGAGGGCCGGGACAGCGCGACCTCCGACCTGCAGTTCCACCTGAGCATTGCACGCGCCACGGGCAACGAACACTTTGTCGGCGCTCTCGCCCAGCTTGGCAAGACGCTCATCCCCCGCACCCGCATGGACCTCGCGCAGGTGGGCTACCTCAACGCGCCCGAACTGCGCGCGACGGTCAACCGCGAGCACCACAGCATCTTCGACGCCATCGCCCGCAAGGACCCGGAGGCCGCGCGTGCCGCCATGCGCATGCACCTGTCCAACAGCCGCGAACGCCTGCGCAGTGCGCACGAGGATGCCGGCCGGCTCGCCGCACAAGCGTCGGCCTGAGCGGTCAACCGAAGTCCGCCAGAGTTGTCTGACGTCTTACGAAAAAACCGGCGCCGCCTGGGGCCCGTTGATAAACATTTGCATTCCCGGCCGCTCAGCCACGTAACCTGAGCCTGCACCGACCCCTCGTGGGTGCGCTTTGGCCGCGGAAGAGAGAGCTGCGGTCACTTGGCCCTGATGCTCCCGTCCTGAGCGTCAGGGCATTTCTTTTGGGCAACCGGTTCGCACGTCGGCTGCCGGCAACAAAAAAGCCCCGATCTTCGGGGCTTGGCGCCATGGACCGCAGCGCTTCAGCGCTCGCGCATCAGGAGGTGGTGGCCCGCCAGGAGGATGACGGCGCCCATCATCGCGCCGATCCAA
Source organism: Ralstonia sp. RL (assembly GCF_001683835.1). Lineage (NCBI taxonomy): Bacteria > Pseudomonadati > Pseudomonadota > Betaproteobacteria > Burkholderiales > Burkholderiaceae > Ralstonia > Ralstonia sp. RL. The sequence goes on from NZ_LWRX01000250.1 coordinate 11,388, forward strand.
CCCGCAGACTGGCCGGGCTGGTACCAGCGCAGCAACTGGCCCAGAAAGCTCGCGGCCAGCGCGCCTGCCACGCCTAGCATCGTGGTCAGAGTGAAGCCCGTGAGGCCGCATCCCGGAGTGATCCACCGCGCAACCAGCCCTGACAGGAGCCGATCAGGGCCGTGAGAATAAGCAGATGCATGACGTCGACTCCGCGGCTCGAACGCGCTGCGGACGCATGTGCGTCAGTTCGGGCCCACGGTTTCCATCACGCGCTCCAGGCAGAAGCCCTGCCCGTAGATGGCGCGCAGGCGCAGGCCGTTGTCGGGACCGAGCAGCAGCTTCTTGCGCAACCGCGAGACATGCGTATCGAGCGTGCGCGAATACGGGCTCAGTTCGCGCCCCCACAACGCCAGTTCGATGTCGGCGCGCGACAGCACGCGGCCCGCATTGGCGAACAGCAGCAGGGCGAGCTCGAACTCGCGCGCATGTACCGATACCAGCGTATCGCGCAGGCGGATGGCGCGGTTCTGACGATCGATCGTGTAAGGCCCCAGCTGAATTTCAGAAGCGCGCACGGCACGGCTCACGGCAAAGCGGCGGATCAGCGCATCGAGCCGCGCGAGCAGCTCGGGCGGACGGATCTCGCCCTGGAAGCACAGGTCTGCGCCGTGATTGAGCGCGTCGGCGGTTTCGGAATCGGCATGGCCATCGGCGAGGTAGACGATGGCCATGCCCGGCCCCACGCGCTCGCGCACGGTGCGCACGAGCGACAGGCCTGGCATGTCGTGCGCATGGGAACCGACCATCAGCAGGTTGATGCCCTGCAGGTCAATGGCTTCGAAGACCTGGCGTGAGAGAAACAGGGGCACGCATTCAAAGCGCGTCGGCTGCAGCGCAGAGTGGATCGCCTGCTGACGGGCGAGATGCGTGTCGATCAGACCGATTTTCATGGCTCGGTTTCGTGGTTGGCTACGCGTGGCGTAGTCGCGCGACGGTTTGATGGCGGTGTTGCATGTCTGGAGCATCGTCAGCCTCGCTATGCCACTTGGGTTCACGCCGCCCCGCCAGCCAGGACCGCTCGCCCTGTGACGGGTTCCCGCTGCCGTGCAGAGCGCGGTGCAGTTCGGCACGAACGCGTTCGTACTCGCATTCGGTCAGAACATCGGGGGCGGTCTGGCTCAACATGCTTGGCGGCTCGGTGGATCTGTACGCCGTTTTGCCCGGACGCCATCGTCTCTCGACCGGTGTTTTTCACCAGTGCACGTTGTGCGGGTCGGCCAATGAACTGTAGGGTGGCCGCAGCGCCCAAATGCAAATGATTGAAAAAGAGAAGCGACCGAAGCCTCGCCCCAGGGCGGGTTTCAGGCGTCAGGGTGATGTGGCGCGCGCGGCAGCCACAGCGTGAAGGTCGAGCCCAGACCCGGCGCGCTCTGCACGGCAATGCGGCCGCCGTGCCGGTCCACCACGGTCTTCACGAAGACCAGGCCGAGGCCGCAGCCTGAAGGCGCATTGGGCGCGCCCTCGTGCAGCCGATGAAATGGCTGGAACAGCCGGGGCTGATCCGCCAGCGCGATGCCGGCGCCCTGGTCTGCCACGGACACCGCAAACATCGCGTCGTCCGCCGCAACCGACACCGTCACCACCGAACCCGGCGAACTGAACTTGATGGCGTTATTGAGCAGGTTCACCAGCGCGCGCACCAGCAGCCGTGGTTCGCCGCGCACGGAAGCCTCGATGTCAGCCGCCACGCGCACTTCCACCTGATGGCGATTCGCCAGCGGCCAGACCTCGTCGGCGGCATCGAGCACGAGGCCCAGCAGGTCCACGTCGACCAGCTTGAGCGCCTGCGATTCGGCGCGCGCCAGGTCGATGAACGCATCCGCCAGCTCCAGCGTGCGCGAAGACAGCTGCTCGATGCGCGAGAGCAGCACCTCGCGATCGAGCGCACGCGAACCGTCGCGCTGCAATTCGATGAGCGCCAGGATCGCGCTCTGCGGCGAGCGCATGTCGTGCGAGATGAAACGCAGCGCGTCTTCGCGGCGGCGTTCGGCTTCGCGAACCGGCGTGATATCGGCAAAGCTGACGATGATGTCGACCGGGCGCCCTGCCTCGTCGCGCAGCGCCGCTGCGTGCATCAGCATCGAGCGGCCGTCGTGCGTACGCAGCTCGACGGGCTCCAGTCCCGCGGACTCGGCGAGCCAACGCGCCCAGTAGTGCTGGCCTGCCGCCGGGTCGGGAAACGCGCGCACGAGCAGGCTTGGCAGATCACGCAGTGCGGCAGCGCGATTCTGCCCCGGCGACGGCGACTGCCCCGCCAGCTCGGCGCTGCGGCCGTTGGCCAGGCGGATCGTGCCGTCTGCGGTGCAGATGACGGTGGCATCAGGCAGGCTTTCCAGCGCATCGGCCAGGTAGCGTCGCAGGGCTCGGAGCCTGTCTGTCAGCGCGGCAACGGCATCCATGTGTGCGCCCAATGTGCGGCCGGTACGGGCCAGCGGCGTGGCTTCCGCCAGCAGGCCCGGCTCACGGGTCAGGCGCTGCATCTCGCCACGCAGAAAGCGCAGCGCGGCTTCCTGCTGGCGCCAGCTCCACAGCGGATACAGCACCAGCGGCCCGACCATTGCCGCGAACGGCGGCAGCCAGCGATTGGCAAACACCAGCGCGCCGATCGAACCGACGAGCAGCACCATCGCCCCGGCCATCGACACGGCGAGCGCCATGCGCGGCGTCCACCAGCGCACGGCGCATGCCGTCATCAGCAGCGGCAGCAGCGTCATCGCCCAGAAGACGCCCGTGGACACGGGCAGGATGGCGCTGCCGTCCAGCACCGTCTGCGTGGCATTGGCGAGCACTTCCACGCCGCTCATCGTGCGCGAGGTGGGCGTCGCAAAAATGTCCGACACACCGGAGGCCGTAGCGCCGATCAACACGAGCTTGCCGGCAAACGCGTCCGCCGCCACGCGCCCGTTGAGGACGTCGAGCGCCGGCACGTGACGGAATGTACCGGCGGGCCCGGCAAAGTTCAGACGGATGTTGGCCTGGCGTGTCCAGCCCTCGGCATCGGTCTGCACGTCACGCGAGGCCGGCAGCGAAGCCGGTGGCTGGGCCGCCTGCCGTGCCAGTTGGAGTGCGAGGTGGTCGAGTACATGCTCGCGCGGCCCCTCTGCAAGGTAGACGCTTCGCACCACGCTATCGGCGTCGGCGGCCGCATTGATGTGCGCAACCGCCGCGCCGATGCCGAGAAACGGGTAGTGATACACGCGCCCCTGCTCCGTACGCTCGGGCAGCGCCGGCAAGATGACGCGCCCGGCCTGCGCGATGGCGGACGACAGCGCGCGGTCGCCTTCCGGGTGCGCAAGATCGGGCTCGATCAGGAGGATGTCCACGCCTAGGGCGCGCGGCCGCGCCTGCCCGATCCGCGCAACGAGATCGGCGAGGCGGCTGCGCGGCCACGGCCAGCGACCCACGGCATCGAGGCTCTGGTCATCAATGGCGACGATCACGATGTCGTCGCGCACCGCATGGCCGTGCAGCGTCAGCACCGTGTCATACAGCGCCGCATCAAGCCGTGCCACCACGTTCCAGCGCGCGGCGCCCAGCGTGAGCAGCACCGCCAGCGCCACGAGCACGGTCCACTCCAAGAGCGCACGCAGCCCCAGGCGGGGCGCGGGCGACGTGGCCGGTGCCGGATCAGTCATTGAGCAGCAGACTGCCGCCGCCGCTCTGCACCGGGCTGCGCGAAGAATCGCCGACGAAGCTCCCGACGTCGATGCGCTGCGGCTTGCTGTAGATCACCGACGCCGCATCGCCGAGGTCCACGCCTGTGCGGATGTAATACACGCCGGCCGGCGGCTTCGACATGGCTGCTTCGCTGCCCTCGCTGACGATATCGACGATGGGCTTGGTGAAAGTCGACTCGCTGGCCAGTTGCACGCGCGTACGTGCGCCAGAGGCCGTCAGTTCGGGCGCCAGCGCGGGCCAATGCGCATGCAGCTTGCCGTCGTTGCCCGCATTGACTGCGGCTGCTGGCACCGATTCTGGCGGAACATCCAACAGGCGAAAGCGCAGTGCGTCGCTCCACGGGCCGGTCTTGCCATCGGGTGCCACCGAGCGCACGCGCCACCACCATGTGCCTGCGCCGAGCACCTTGCTCAGGCGCACGTCGATGCCGTGCTGCCGAATGAGCGGCGATGCAAAGCTCTGCGCATCGGCGACTTCCATGTCGTAGCTCGCGGCGTCAGACACGGAGGCCCACGCGAACGCCACCTCGCCGCTGCGGTACACCTTGCCGTTGGCGGGCTCGGTCGTAAACGGCGCTTCCGGATGCAGGCGAACCGTAAAGACACGCGTGGCCGATACGCTCGTCAGGCCCAGCGCGTCGATGCTCTGGACGACGAGCGTGTAATCGCCGTCCTCATCTCCGCAGATGTTGGCGCCCGGCGCCTGGGTCGATTGATACGGGCCGAGTTCGGTCAGCGCCGAGTCCCGTGCGACGGCCGCGCGATACGCCGCCGCGCCCTTGGCGGGCTGCCACGTCGCGCGAAAGCACGGCGTCTGCACCAGTTCCGGAATGGCACCGAGCCGGGGCGCAGCCGGCAGCGCAGCACGCTGGAGCCGTCCGCCCGAAGCCTGCACGCCAAACCCGGCCTTGATGCCCTGCGCCCGTCGGCCGGCCTGAGCCGTCACCTGGCCCTCCAGCACCGAACTGGTCGACACGGAGTCGCTCGCCTGCACCCGGAAACGGGTACCGCGCACACCCGTCACCAATGCCGGCGTCGAGATTTCATACCGACCGACGCCGGTCTTCTTCGGCGCGACATTCGATTCGGCCTCGCCCTGCTTGACGTGCACGCGCACGTCGATAAGTCCGGCGTGCGCGAACGCACGCACACGCGACAGCGCGACGTGGCTGCCCGGCGGCACGGTCATGCGTGTGCCGTCGTCGAAGGCCAGCGTGACGGCGCCTTTGTCGCCCGTATCGATCTGCGCGTCTTCGGCGAGCTTCATGCCAGCTTGCAGCGGCTTGCCGTCGGAGTTCGCGTCGCGCGCAAACACCACTTGCGCCGTCGCACGCACAACGGGAATGCGATCGAACGGAATGCGCAGAATGGACCCCGGCTGCAAGCGGTACGGATCGGCCACGCGATTGCGGCGCTGCAGCACGCGCCAGCCGTCGATGCCGTCCATATAGCGCTCTGCCAGGTTGATGAGCGTATCGCCCTGCTGGACCCGATACAGGAAGTCCCTGCCGTCCGCCCCCGAAGGCTGGGCCACGGCCGCCTGCCACCCGCCCCCGAAAACGACAAACGCGCCGACAAACGCGGCGCGCCCCATCCAACCGTCCCACCGCTTGTCAGTTTGTTTCGCCATCTTCTTGCGTGGTTTCGAGCCGATAGCCATGCGAATACACCGAGACCAGGCGGACCCCATTCTTCTGGTTGAGGTCGAGCTTGAGCCGCAGCTTGGAGATATGCGTGGCCAGCGTGCGCGAATCGGGGCCGATGCTGCGCCCCCAGACGGCCTGCTCGATCAACTCGCGCGGCACCAGCTTGCCGACATTGCGGAAGAGGTACAGCGCCAGGTCAAACTCCCGCGGCGACAGCTCGACCTGCACGCCATGCAGCGTCAACACACGGCCGAGCGGATCCACCGCGTACGGCCCCACGCGTATGCGCTCGAGCGACTCGCCCGTACGCGGAGCCGCCCGGCGCAGCAGCGCACCCACACGCGCGACGAGTTCTGCGCGGCGCACCGGCTTGATCACGTAGTCGTCGGCGCCGGCGGCCAGGCCGCGGACCACATCATCTTCGAGGGAGCGGTTGGTCAGGAACAGGACCGGCAACGCCGGCCCCACCGTCTGCCTGACCCAGCTGACGAGCTGGATACCGCTGATGTCCGGCAGTTGCCAGTCAAGCAGCAGCAAGTCGAACGTGCGATCGCGCAGCGCCTTGACGAAGGCATCGCCGTTGCTGAAACACTCGCATTCGTATCCGGACGAAACCAGGATCTCGCGAATCAACTGTGATTGCGCCTGGTTGTCTTCTACCGAGGCAATTCGTATCGCCATCTGGACTGCCTTTTCCCCACACCGGGCCCGGTCTTCACTACGCGGGATGCCGGCTCACTCCCTCTGTCGTTGTGATGGGGTCCCGGGCCGGCGTCGCTGTTCAACGTGCCGGCCGCCTCCGGCGCGGCACCGGCTCCCGCGCAAGACCTTTCTCCGCCCGCCGGCATGCCGACTTGGGCCCAGGTCATCCTAAAAGGACACCCCGGTCATATTGCAAACAATTGTGAAAACCGAGAGGCAACGCCATGTCTTTGTATCGTTCTATCACTTTTTGTGACGTCTGCACAGGGCGCCCTCCTACGGTGGAGCCGCCCCATTTCCCAGGCATCGATCGCCACGAACACAGGTATCCGCGACCCGCGTTGCGAAGTCGCGCGACGGCCACGCTCGACCTTTCGAGTGAAAGTGGATCAGAACTGGTCCCGCGGCGAAAGGCGGAAGCGACTCCATCGCGTCCTGCATGCGTGCGCCAAAAGAAAAAGCCCCGAACCAGTCGGGGCTTTTCTGCATTCTGGAGGCGGAGGCCGGAATCGAACCGGCGTACACGGCTTTGCAGGCCGCTGCATAACCACTTTGCTACCCCGCCTTGGGGTTCAGCACCGCATTGTAGCAATTCGTGGAAAACCACGTATTGGCCGTGCCGATAAAGAAAAAGGGAAGCAAGGCTTCCCTTCGGGATTGGAGCGGGAAACGAGGCTCGAACTCGCGACCTCAACCTTGGCAAGGTTGCGCTCTACCAACTGAGCTATTCCCGCGTAACCGGTCATGCCGCCGCACCATCACCTCGGTACGGCCACACATTCAAAACTGGAGCGGGAAACGAGGCTCGAACTCGCGACCTCAACCTTGGCAAGGTTGCGCTCTACCAACTGAGCTATTCCCGCAATTTTGGCTACCAGCACTGCCGTACAACCTGTGTGCTGCCAGACCGTTTGCGTCACATCACTGCAACGCGAGAACGAGATTATGGCAAAAAAGAATCGCGCTCGTCAACAGGTTTGCGCACGAGTTTTTGCGGGCTCATTTTGCGCGTTCGCGAATCTGCGGCCAGGCAAGCTTCATGTAATACGCCATCGACCACAGCGTGAGCACCGCCGCCACGTAGATCAGCCACGTCCCCCACACCTGCGCGTCGATCACGCCGAACAGCCGGCCTTCGAACAGCAGCAACGGGATGGCGATCATCTGGAACGTCGTCTTCAGCTTGCCGAGGAAGTTGACGGCCACGCTCTTCGAGGCGCCGATCTGCGCCATCCACTCGCGCAGCGCCGAGATGGTGATCTCGCGGCCGATGATGACCAACGCGATGACGTCGGACACACGGCCCAGCGCCAGAAGCACCAGCAATGCGGCGGCGACCATCAGCTTGTCGGCCACCGGATCGAGAAACGCGCCGAACGCCGACGTCTGGTTCCAGCGGCGTGCGAGAAAGCCGTCAAACCAATCGGTGAGGCCGGCGACGATGAAGAACACCGCGGCCGTCAGGTTCTTGGCGGGCAGCGCCATCCAGGTGTCCGGCACATAGAACACGCCCACCACCAGCGGGATCATGGCCACACGCAGCCAGGTCAGGAGGATCGGGAAGTTGAAAGGCATGGCAGATCGAGAGGACGACCGCCGCGCAGGCCTGGGCCGGCGCGGCAACGATGCGGCATTGTCGCCGATCAGTGCAGCTGACGGTAGATTTCTTCGGCCAGCGTCTGAGAGATGCCTTCAACGGAGGCCAGCTCGTCGACGCTGGCAGCCATCACGCCGCGCAGGCCGCCGAAGCGCGCCAGCAGCCGCTGCCGGCGCTTGGCGCCAATGCCTTCGATCTCTTCGAGCCGCGAGGTGTTGCGCGCCTTGGCCCGCTTGGCTCGCATGCCGGTGATGGCAAAACGGTGCGCCTCGTCGCGGATCTGCGCGACCAGCATCAGCGCCGCGCTGCCCTGCCCCAACTCCAACGAGGGGCGGCCATCGGCAAAGACCAGCGTCTCCAAGCCGACCTTGCGGCCTTCGCCCTTGGCCACGCCGACCAGCAGGCCGATGTCGAGACCCAGTTCTTCGAACACCTGGCGCGCGACTTCCACCTGCCCCTTGCCGCCGTCGATCAAGACGATATTGGGCATGTTCGGCGCGTCTTCGCCGGCCTGCTCGACGATCTTCTGATAGCGGCGCGTGAGGACCTGCCGCATGGCTGCGTAGTCGTCGCCGGGGGTGATGTCCTGGATGTTGTAGCGACGGTATTCGCTGTTCTGCATGGCGTGGCTGTGGAACACCACGCACGACGCCTGCGTGGCCTCGCCGGCGGTGTGGCTGATGTCGAAGCATTCGACGCGCAGCGCGGCCAGGTCTTCGAGATCGATGCCGATGGTCTCGGCCAATGCGCGGGTGCGCGCGTGCTGGCTGCCCTGTTCGGAGAGCCGCCGCATCAGCGAGAGCTCGGCGCCCTTCTCGGCCATCTCCAGCCAGGCGCGGCGCCCACCCTGCGGTTGACGCACGACCGAGATGCGACGCCCTGCCTGCTCGGCCAGCGCATCGATCAGCTCGGTGGCATGGATCGGGTGGCTCACCACCAGCACCGGGGGCACGAACTGGTCAAGGTAATGCTGCGCGATGAAGGCCTCCAGGATGTCGCTGGCCATGCGTTCGGTGTCGCGCGGCGCTTCGGTTGCCGCTTCGCCATCCGCTTCCACATCCACGCTGACGATGGCAGCCCCTTCTTCGACGTGCACTGGGAAGTAGGCCTTGTCGCCCAGGTGCCGCCCCCCGCGCACCATCGCGAGGTTCACGCACGCGTGGCCGCCCTTGATCGCCACGGCCAGGATGTCGATGTCGCTAGCGTTGCCGACCTCCTCCACCGACTGCTGCTTGAGCACCGTCGACAGCGCCCCGATCTGATCGCGCACGACGGCGGCCTGCTCGAACTCGAGCGCCTCGGCATAGCGCTGCATCTTGTCCTGCAGCGTCTGCATGACCTCATCCTGACGGCCTTGCAGGAAACCGGCGGCGTTGGCGACGTCGCGGGCGTAATCCTCGGGGCTGATCGCCTGCACGCACGGGCCGCTGCAGCGGTGGATCTGGTGCAGCAGGCACGGCCGCGTGCGGTTGTTGAAGACGGTGTCTTCACACGTGCGCAGCTGAAACACCTTCTGCAGGATCTGCATGCTCTCGCGTACCGCATGCGCGCTCGGGAACGGGCCGAAGTACTGGTGCTTGCGATCCGTCGCGCCGCGGTAATACGCCATGCGCGGATACGCATGCTGCGTGAGCTTCAGATACGGGTACGACTTGTCGTCGCGAAAGAGGATGTTGTAGCGTGGCGCCAGCGCCTTGATGAGGTTGTTCTCCAGCAGCAGCGCCTCGGCCTCGCTGCGCACGACGGTGGTCTCGATGCGCGCGATCTTCGCCACCATCATGGCAATGCGCGGCGACAGCAGCGTCTTGTTGAAGTAGCTGGAGACGCGCTTCTTGAGGTCGCGCGCCTTGCCCACGTAGAGCACGTTGCCCTGCGCGTCGAAATAGCGGTACACGCCCGGCAGGTTCGGCAGGCGCGCGATGTGCGCCTTTGCATCGAATTCCGGCACATTCGCGGGCACGGCAGGCTCGACGCTCTCGGGCGTCTTGGCGGTATCGGATTGCGTGGGGTCGGACGGCATGGCGTTCGCTGGGTCAGAGGCCGTCAGTGTAGAACAAGCGGCCGACTACAATGGCGGCCGGTCACCGTCTTCGCTCTCTCGCCTGCCGCATGCGCACCATCACGTCCTGGGACATCTTCTGCCGCGTCGTCGACAACTACGGCGACATCGGCGTGTGCTGGCGCCTGGCCCGCCAGCTCGCGCAGGAGCACGGTCACACGGTCCGCCTGTGGGTCGATGATCTGCGCGCGTTCGAAAAACTCTGCCCTGCAGTGGACGTCAAGGCCGAGGCGCAGCGCGTCTCGGGGGTCGACATTCGCCATTGGGGCGACGATGCACAGGTTGCCGCACTCCTTGCCGCCGATGCACACCCTGCGCCGCATGACGTGGTGGTCGAAGCCTTCGCCTGCGCGGCGCCGGAACCCATGCTCGGGCACATGGCGGAGTTGGCCGCGCGCGGTGCTGCGCCGGTGTGGATCAACCTCGAATACCTCAGCGCGGAACAGTGGGTGTCCGAGTACCACGCGATGCAGTCGCCACATCCGCGCCTGCCGCTGGTCAAGCATTTCTTCTTTCCTGGCTTTGCGCCGAACACCGGCGGCGTGCTGCGCGAATCGCACCTCGGCGCCCAGCGCGCAGCTTTCGACGCCAGCCCGGCGGCCCACCACGCGTTATGGCATCGACTCGGGGTGGATGACCTGACGCGCGAACAGCCCGATGCGCTGCGCGTCAGCCTGTTCGCGTACTCCAATGCGGCGCTGCCGGCGCTGGTCGCCCAGTGGGAGGCATCGCCCCAGCCGGTGATCTGCCTGGTGCCCGAGGGCCTCGCCGCAACGCAGATCGCCGACCTGCTGGGCGGTACCGCGGCCAGGACCGGGGCGCGGTGGACGCGCGGCAACCTGACTGTCGCCGTCGTGCCGTTCGTTGCGCAGGAGCACTACGATCCGCTCCTGTGGGCGTGCGACATCAACTTTGTCCGCGGCGAAGATTCGTTCGTGCGCGCCCAATGGGCGCTGAAGCCGTTCGTGTGGCACATCTACCCGCAAACCGATGGCGTCCACCTGGCCAAGCTGGACGCCTTTCTGACCCGCTACACGCCGGCCCTGTCCGAGCCCGACGCGGCAACGCTGACGGCTTTCTGGCACGCCTGGAACGGCACGCCGGCCCGGCTCGACTGGAGCGGCCTGGCAGCCGCGGCCCCGCGCCTGCGCGCACGGGCCGCCACGTGGGAGCGGTCTCTCGCGCAACTTGGCGATCTCGCCGCGAATTTGGTGGCTTTCTGCGAAAAACAGGTAAAATAGCGGGCTGTTCACCATGCGGCCCCGGCTCTGACCTGGTTCGCGCGACCTGAGGGACTCGCGCGGTTGCATCGTTGCTTGGCGCGCATCGACCCCTCTTACTTTTCAGGAAGATTTAGAAATGGCCTTGAAGATCGCGCAAGAACTCCGCGCAGGCAACGTGTTCATGATCGGCAACGACGCCATGGTCGTGCTCAAGACCGAGTACAGCCGTTCGGGCCGTTCGGGCGCCGTGATCAAGATGAAGTACAAGAACCTGCTGACGGGTGCAGGCAGCGAATCGGTATTCAACGCTGACGACAAGTTCGAGCAGGTCATCCTCGACAAGAAGGAAGCCGAGTACTCGTACTTCGACGGCACGCGGTATGTCTTCATGAACATGAGTACCGGCGAGCAGTACGAAGTCGACGCCGAGAACATGGGCAACGCACTGAACTACCTGCAAGACGGCATGCAGGTGGAAGTGACGCTGTACAACGACAGCCCCATCTCGGTCGAACTGCCGACCACGGTTGTCCGCGAAATCGTCTACACCGAGCCGGCCGTGAAGGGTGACACCTCGTCGGGCAAGGTGCTGAAGGCCGCACAGATCAACGACAACAAGGATTTCGTGATCCAGGTGCCGCTGTTCTGCAACACGGGCGACAAGATCGAAATCGACACGCGTACCGACGAGTACCGCAGCCGCGCCAAGTAAGACGGCGCCGCAGCGACAAAAAAGGCAGCTTCGCGCTGCCTTTTTTGTTGCCGCCGGTTTGGCGTGGCGTCATGCAATGAGCCTGGCCTCGCGTAGCGTACGCAGCGCCTGCCGGTAGGCGGATTGCTGCTGCAGCTTCGCCCAGTCCTTGGCCGCCTTGCCACCAAACAACCGCCGCACGCGGCGCTGTGAAGTCTTGTCCATCTTCACGTCGAGCTCATTCAGCAGCCGATCGGCCTTGTCAGGTGCGTTGCAGATCAGCACCATGTCGCAGCCGGCGGTAAGCGCCGCGCGCGCACCGTCCACCACCGAGCCTGCGACGCTTGCGCCTTCCATGCTGAGGTCGTCGCTGAAGATCACGCCGTCGAAGTTGAAATGCGTGCGCAGCATGTCCTGCAGCCAGAAGCGCGAGAAGCCCGCCGGGTTCGGGTCCACCGCCGAGTAGATCACGTGCGCTGGCATCACCGATTGCAGACCGATGCCCATCCAGCCGTAGGGCTGGGCGTCATCCGCGAGGATCGCCTCGAGCGGGCGCTCGTCCACCGGCACGGCAATGTGCGAATCGGCCTGGACAAAGCCATGACCGGGGAAATGCTTGCCGCAGTTCGACATGCCCGCCAGTCGGAGGCCCAGCGTCAGATGATTGGCCAGCATCGTCACCACGCGCGGGTCACGGTGGAAGGCGCGGTCGCCAATCACGCTGCTGTTGCCATAGTCGAGATCCAGCACGGGCGTGAAGCTGAGGTCGATATCGCAGGCGCGCAGTTCGGCGGCGAGCACGTAGCCGCAGGCCGTGGCGGCGCGCGTGGCGGACAGCACGTCGGCATCCCACAATCGCCCGAGCGCGCCCATGGCCGGGAGGTGCGTGAAGCCGTCGGTCTTGGCACGCTGCACGCGGCCACCTTCGTGGTCGATGCAGATGAGCACGTCGTCACGTACCGCGCGGATCGCTCGCGTGAGCGCCGTCAACTGGGCGCGCGATTCAAAGTTGCGCGCGAACAGGATCACGCCGCCCGTCAGCGGGTGAGCGACGCGGCGGACGTCGTCCGGGCCCAGTTCAAGACCGGCGACATCCAGGACGATCGGGCCGGGGCGCTTCTGCTTGTTGGTTTGAGTCATGCGGTGGGTTTCGTTTGCAACTCGGCGACGGCAAAGGCGACTGCGTAGTCGCGCTCGTCCGTCACGCTGATCTGGATATGGAGGCCGTGCTGCGCGATCCAGTCGGCCAGTTCGCCGCTGTAGCGCACCACCGGCTGGCCGGAGGGCAAGTTGAGCGTCTGCACCGCGCGCCATGTCATCGGCCAGCGCATGCCAAGGCCAATGGCCTTGGACACGGCTTCCTTGGCAGCAAAGCGCGTGGCCAGAAACGCGAGGCCCCGGCGCTCAGAGCGTGCCTTGCGGGCGTGATAGACGCGCAGCTCATCGGGGCCGAGCACCTTTTCGGCAAAGCGGCCGTTGGTCCGCTGCATCACGCCTTCCACGCGCTCGATCTGGATGATGTCGGTGCCGATGCCGTAGATGGCACCGGATACCGAAGCCGCGGCCGGCGCGTTCATACCGGCACGCCTGGATGTGCCGCCGCGGGCGTCGTCGACGACAGCCGCGCCGCAACCATGATCGCCTTCATCTCGCGCACGGCGTTCTGCCAGCCGGCAAATACGGCATGCGCGACGACGGCGTGGCCGATGTTCAGTTCATGGATACCGGCAATGGCCGCGATCGGCTGCACGTTCGTGTAGTGCAGGCCGTGCCCGGCATTGACTCGGACGCCCCACCGAATGCCCTCTTCCACGGCCGTTTCGATGCGCACGAGCTCTGCCTTCACCTCGGCGGGATCTGTGGCTTCGGCGTAGCGGCCGGTGTGCAGTTCGATGACGGGCGCGCCGGCGGCGGCAGCGGCTTCGATCTGCTCCGCATCCGGATCGATGAACAGCGATACGCGGATGCCGGCGTCTGCCAGCTGCTTGCACGCCGCCTGAACCTTGGCAAAGCCGCCCACCACATCGAGACCGCCTTCAGTGGTGACTTCCTGGCGACGTTCCGGCACGAGACAGACATCTTGCGGACCGATGTCGCAGGCGATATCGAGCATCTCCTGCGTGACCGCGCACTCCAGATTCATGCGCGTGCGCAGTTGCGGGCGCAGTGCGCGGACGTCGGCGTCCTTGATGTGGCGACGGTCTTCCCGCAAATGCAGCGTGATGAGGTCGGCGCCGGCCTCTTCGGCAAGCAGCGCCGCGGCGATCGGGTCCGGGTAAGTGGTGCCGCGCGCGTTGCGCAGCGTGGCGACGTGGTCGATGTTGATGCCCAGGTCGATGACCCCCGGCGAGGCATGAAAGATCATAGTTTCTGCAAGTCGATCAGGATCTGGCGCGTCGAAAGCGGCGTGCCCTGCAAATGATAATGCAGCAGGAATCGCATCAGGCTGCGGCTCTGCTGGGCGGTCGTGGGGCGCGAGGCGTAATCGTCGCGTTCCATGTCGATCAGCGTCTGGCCGCGCAGCACGGGCCACGACGACGGATCACTCGGCAGCGCGCGCCGGATGCCACGCTCGGGGTGATAGACGTATTCGCCATCGGCCTGCACCGGTTCTCCGTCGATGCAACGGTCGAGCCGGGCGGCAAAGCCGGTCTCGCGCAACAGCACGCGCTCGAATGCACGCAGCGTAAAGGCGGCCGGCTCGCCATGGGCGAGCTTGTTGAGCGTTTCAACGTAATGCGCGAACAACACAGGGTGCCCGTCTTCGCGCGCCACGAACTTGACGAGCAATTCGTTCAGGTAGAAGCCCGAGAGCAGCCCCTCTCCGCCCAGCGGCACCATGCCGCCAACCCACTCGGCGCGCGTGAGCGTGCGTACCTCGCCGCGGCCGCTCCATGACAGCGACAGGGGCTGAAACGTCTGCAGCACTGCACGCAGCGCAGAATGCGGCCGCTTCGCGCCCTTCGCAACGAGCGCCATCCGTCCGTAGTCGGGCGTGAAGACGTCGATGATCAGGCTGGTTTCACGATACGGATAGCTGTGCAGCACGAACGCCGGCTGCGCCGCCACGCGGGTCTCCGAGCGCCCGGCGGGAAAGCTCTTGCGCGGCGCGGCGCCGGCAATGCCCTCCTCGGCGAGCCATTCCGCGGCTTCATCCGGAATCGGATCGGATCGTCCCGCCATCGACTGTGTGTGGAAAACGGCTGAGGGCTCGCGCCGTTACTCGTAGCCGTAGGCGCGCAGGCCGGCCTCGTTGTCCGCCCAACCGCTCTTGACCTTGATCCAGACCTCCAGATACACCTTGCCGTCGAACAGCTTTTCCATGTCCATGCGGGCTTCGGTGGAGATCTGCTTGAGCTTGGCGCCCTTGGCGCCGATGATCATCGCCTTGTGCGCATCGCGGTCGACCAGGATGGTGACGAACACGCGCCGCAGGCGGCCTTCGGTCTCGAACTTGTCGACGACGACGGTACTGGAATACGGCAGCTCGTCGCCGGTCCAGCGGAAGACTTTTTCGCGGACGATCTCCGCGGCGAGGAAGCGCTCGCTACGGTCGGTAAGCGCTTCGGGGTCGTACATCGGCTCGCCTTCGGGCAGATAGGGCCGCACGATGCCGAGCAGGCGCAGGATGTCGTCGCGGTTCTTGGCCGACATCGGCACGATTTCCTGGAACGGAAACACCTGCGACATCTCCTGCAGAAATACGGCGACCATCTCCGCACGCGTGTAGGCATCGAGCCGGTCGACCTTGTTGACGATGAGGATGACAGGCGTCTCGCGAGGCAGCAGCGAGAGCACTTTCTCATCGTCCGGGCCATAGCGGCCGGCCTCGACCACGAACAACACCGCATCCACCGACGTAAGCGTGGACGTGACCGCCCGGTTCAGCGAACGGTTCAGCGCGGTGGCATGGCGCGTCTGGAAGCCCGGCGTATCGACGAAGACGAACTGGGCGTCATCCGTCGTCTGAATGCCCGTGATGCGGTGGCGGGTGGTCTGCGCCTTGCGCGATGTGATGCTGACTTTCTGGCCCACGAGGGCGTTCATCAGCGTGGATTTGCCGACGTTCGGCCGCCCAACGATGGCGACCATGCCGCAGCGGAACCCCTCCGGCACGCCAGACTCTGGGTGCGGAGGCTGCAATGGGGTGTCGCTCATTTACCTGATTATTCCTTCAACCTGAGAGACAACTGCGGATCGGGCGGCGTGGCCTGCTTGCGCGTCTTGCCGGTGCGCTCGGCGCGGCTGCGCTTGAGGAGCTGCGGCACGAGGCGATGCGCTTCTTCCAGGGCCAGCTTGGCCGCCGATTGTTCGGCCGCGCGGCGCGATGCCCCGCTGCCGGAGACGCGAATCTCCAGCTTCGGGATCGTGCACTCGACTTCGAATTGCTGATTATGCGCCGCGCCGTGGGTGGCGACCACCGCGTAAAGCGGAAGCGCAATCTTGTGGCCTTGCAGATACTCCTGCAGCAGCGTTTTGGCGTCCTTGCCCAGTGTGCGCGGATCGACCTGCTCCAGGATGGGGATGTACAGCTTGCGGATCAGCGTACGGGCGGCATCAAAGCCGCCGTCCAGGAAGACCGCTCCAAAGATGGCTTCCAGCGCGTCGGCAAGAATCGAAGGCCGGCGGAAACCGCCGCTTTTCAGCTCGCCCTCGCCCAGCCGCAATGCGTCCGGCAGCTGCAGCATCTGCGCGATCTCGTACAACGCCTGCTGCTTGACCAGGTTGGCCCGCACGCGCGAAAGATCGCCTTCATCCAACTTGCCAAACATGCCGTAGAGCATGTCGGCAACGGCGCAATTCAGGATCGAATCGCCAAGAAATTCCAGGCGCTCGTTGTGCATCGCGCTGTGGCTGCGATGCGTGAGCGCCTGCTGCAGCAACTCCGGTTTGCTGAAGCGGTAGCCAAGGCGTTGCTGCAATGCATCCAGACTCATGTCAACGCTGGGTCCCCGAATAGGTGATCACCAGACCGATGGGGCCGTACAGCGGCACCTCGCGCTTGTACGAGAAGCGCACCGCCTGGATCGACCCACCGCCGTCCAGCACTTCCAGATCGTCGCCCTTGATCGAGGTGATGTCGTCAATGGCGGCCTGCTTGTCGAACGCTGCCACGATGTCTTCACGCGTGGCAGCACGCTCGCGCGCCTGCTTTACGGCACGGGTGATCGCCTGGTATTCCATCAGGCTCGGAATAGACCGAACCGCCGGTAACACGAACGTGATCAGCACGATGATGCCGATCAGGATGCCAAACATGGTAATCCCGCGCGACTGGCGTTTCAGACCGGCCTGACGATTCCGCATTGCATGTCCCCCGTTGTGCAATTGCTGCGTGCTGGAATAAGCGGCGAAAAAATCACTTATCTGGATCAATGAAAGCTGCCGATCCGCTTGAGATCGCCCAGATTCATCCAGATGAAAAACGCCTTCCCGACGATGTTCTTATCCGGCACGAACCCCCAGTAACGGGAGTCCGCGCTATTGTCGCGATTATCGCCCATCATGAAATAGTGACCTGCAGGTACCTTGCAGGTGAAGCCGGCCTGATTGTAAGTGCAGTTTTCGCGGAACGGAAAATCGTCCGGGCCGGACACGTAGGCCGGGCGATCGGCATCGTTCAGGATGTTGTGGGTGACGTCGCCGAGCGTCTCCTGATACTGCTTCGAGTACGTCAGTCTTTCACCGTCGAGGTAGTCAGGCTGCGCGGCATAGGTGGCAGGCTGGCCGTTCACCGTCAGGCGCTTGTTGCTGTACGTCACGACATCACCCGGCACCCCGATCACGCGCTTGATGTAGTCCATCGATTCATCTTTCGGATAGCGGAAGACCATTACGTCGCCGCGCTGCGGCTGGTTCAGCTCCACGATCTTCTTGTTCATGATGGGCAGGCGGATCCCGTACGTGTACTTGTTGACGAGGATGAAGTCGCCGATCTGCAGCGTGGGGATCATCGAGCCCGACGGAATCTTGAACGGCTCGATCACGAACGAGCGCAGCAGAAACACCGCGGCGATCACCGGGAAGAAGCTCGCGGTGTACTCCAACCACCAGGGCTGGCGCAGCTTCTCTTCAGCCAACTGCAGGCGTGCCGTGCCGATATCGCCGGCGCCCCCATACTGCATCTGCGCCTGCGCGCGCGCATCGAATTCGGCCAGCGCGGCGGCGGCCGCTGCCTGCCGCTGGCGCTGGAACACAAGCTTGTCGGCCACCCACGCAATGCCGGTGATGATGACAAGAACAAACAGGATCAGAGCGAAGTTCATGGATGAGAGAGGCGCAGGAAGCGCTGCTTGTCTGAACGGTCCGAGCGGTGTCCGGGTTATTTTTCTTCGACCCGCAGGATGGCGAGAAACGCCTCCTGCGGAATCTCAACAGTACCGACCTGCTTCATGCGCTTCTTGCCCTCTTTCTGCTTCTCGAGGAGCTTCTTCTTGCGGGAAATATCGCCGCCATAGCACTTGGCCAGCACGTTCTTGCGCAACGCCTTGACGTTCTCGCGCGCAATCACGTTACTGCCGATGGCGGCCTGGATGGCGACGTCGTACATCTGGCGCGGGATGATCTCGCGCATCTTGGCGGCGACTTCGCGGCCACGGTAGGCGCTGTTGGAGCGGTGCACGATGATGGAAAGCGCATCGACCTTGTCGCCGTTGATGAGCATGTCGACTTTTACCACGTCGGACGGGCGGTATTCCTTGAACTCGTAGTCCATCGAGGCATACCCGCGCGATACCGACTTCAGCCGGTCGAAGAAATCGAGCACGATTTCCCCCATCGGAATCTCGTACGTGAGCTGCACCTGGCGACCGTGGTAGCTCATGTTGATCTGCGTGCCGCGCTTCTGCTCGCACAGCGTGATCACCGCGCCCACGTACTCCTGCGGCATGTACAGGTTCACCGTGACGATCGGCTCGAGAATCGCCTCGATCTTGCTCGGGTCGGGCATCTTCGCCGGGTTTTCGACCTGCACTGTGGTACCGTCGCGCTGCACGACCTGGTAGACCACCGTTGGCGCGGTGGTGATCAGGTCCATGTCGAATTCGCGCTCCAGGCGCTCCTGCACGATCTCCATGTGCAGCAGGCCGAGGAAGCCGCAACGGAAGCCAAAGCCCAGCGCCTGCGACACTTCCGGCTCGAACTGCAGCGAGGCATCGTTCAGCTGCAGCTTCTCCAGCGATTCGCGCAGCGCTTCGTACTGGTTGGCCTCCACCGGATACAGGCCGGCAAACACCTGCGGCTTGACTTCCTTGAAGCCGGGCAGCGGCGCCTCGGCCTTGCGCGGCGCGACGTGGGTGATCGTGTCACCCACCTTGGCCGCCTTCAGTTCCTTGATGCCGGCGATGACGAAGCCCACCTGCCCCGCGGACAGCGACTCCCGCGTAACCGACTTCGGTGAGAACACACCCACCTGCTCCACGAGGTGTTGCGCGCCCGTCGCCATCAGCAGCACCTTGTCCTTGGCGCGCAGCGTGCCGTTGACCACACGCACCAGCATCACAACGCCAACGTAATTGTCGAACCACGAATCGATGATGAGCGCCTGCAGCGGTGCGTCGGGATCGCCCTTGGGCGCGGGCACCTTGGCGATCAGCGCTTCAAGCACGTCGGCCACGCCCACACCGGTCTTGGCGGAGCAGCGCGTCGCGTCCTGCGCGTCAATGCCGATCACATCTTCGATTTCCTGGATGGCGTTGTCCGGATCGGCCGCAGGCAGATCGATCTTGTTCAGCACCGGCACCACTTCCACGCCCAGCTCGATGGCGGTGTAGCAGTTGGCAACCGTCTGCGCCTCCACACCTTGCGACGCGTCCACGACGAGCAGCGCGCCTTCACAGGCGGACAGCGAGCGGCTGACTTCATAGCTGAAGTCGACGTGCCCGGGGGTATCGATCAGATTGAGGTTGTAGACCTTGCCGTCCTGCGCCTTGTAGGACAGCGCGGCGGTCTGCGCCTTGATGGTGATGCCGCGTTCTTTCTCGATGTCCATCGAGTCCAGCACCTGGGCTTCCATCTCGCGGTCGGAAAGCCCGCCACACAACTGGATGATGCGATCGGCCAGCGTCGATTTGCCGTGGTCGATGTGGGCGATGATCGAAAAATTGCGGATATTGTCCATCGAATGCGTCGAAAAGCGCCCATCCCGGGCGCGTGTACCGGGGCGCGAAGCGGTTCCGGCACGGCCTGCGCAAATTGACAGCGCGGGCGGAGGTATTGAGTTCCAAGCCGAGTTTGCTGCACGAACCATCGTGCACTGCAAAAATCGGCGCTAACCGGCGATTTTACCGGATTTCAGGGGGTTTCCCGCGGCTCTTTTTGCGGCGCGGCTGGGGCGGTCTGCGCGGCCAGCCACGCCTGCACGACCGGCGCGTCGAGGAAGTAATGGCAGAGTTCGTGCGCGTCGTCCGGCCGCGCGTTTGGGCCGCCAGTCATCAGCACGGGCACCCACTCGCCAAACCGGTCTTCGAGTGCGGGGTCGCTGTCCACATCCACTTCGTGCAGCACAAATGAAAAACGGCGCTGGAGCGGCTCCAGCGCGTTCTTCATGTCGTCGCACAAATGGCAATACGTGCGGCCATAGAGCGTGAGCTCAATCACTGGCCGCTACCCGAACGGGCCGTGCTGGGGCGCATCGTCACCACCTGGGTGGCGTCCCCGCGGCGGACGAACACGGCCACCATGCGGTTCTTGTCGAGCTTGGCCACCACTTCGTTGAATTGCTTCGCGCTCGTGATATCGGTGTCGCCCACACGCAGGATCAGATCGCCTGGGCGGATGCCCACCCGTGCAGCCGGGCCCTCGGCGACCTGCACCTCGACACCGGCCTTCGTCTTGAACTCGCGATGAGCGCCTTCCGACAGATCGGAGACGACCAGCCCCAGTGCGTTCGGTTTGCCCGGGCCCTGCTGGCTGTTGTCGGGTTGCGCGCCCTTATTGCGCTGGGCTACCTTGGTATCGGAGGGCAGCTCCGCCACGGTGACGGTCAGATCGCGCGTCGCGCCCTTGCGCCAGACCTGCACGGTGGCGCGGGTGCCGGGCTTCGTTTCGCCGACCTGGCGTTGCAGGTCGCCCGCCTTCTCGATGTCGCGGCCGTTGAACTTCAGGACGATGTCGCCCGCCTCGATGCCGGCCTTGTCGGCCGGACCACCTGATTCGACGTTGCCCACGTAGGCGCCGCGAGCGCGGCCGAGGCCCAGCGATTCCGCCGCGTCCTTCGGCACATTGTCGATGGCCACGCCGATGCGTCCGCGCGTCACGCGGCCCTGGGCCTTCAGCTGCTCAGCGACACGCATCGCTTCGTCGATCGGGATCGAGAACGAAATGCCCATGTAGCCGCCGCTCTGGCTGTAGATCTGGTTGTTGATACCGATGACCTCGCCACGCAGGTTGATCAGCGGCCCGCCGGAGTTGCCGGGGTTGACAGCCACATCAGACTGGATGAAGGGCAGGTAATCGCCCGTATCGCGCCCCTTGGCCGACACGATACCGGCCGTGACGGTGTTATCCAGGCCGAACGGCGAGCCAATGGCCAGCACCCACTCGCCCACGCGCACCTTGTCGGAGTCGCCCAGTTTCAGGCTGGGCAGGCCGGCCGCGTCCACCTTGACGAGCGCCACGTCGGTCCGCTTGTCCAGGCCGATGAGCCTGGCCTTGAACTCGCGTTTGTCGATCAGCGTGACATAGATCGTCTCGGCGCCCTCGACAACGTGCGCGTTGGTCAGGATGTAGCCATCGCCGGAAATGATGAAGCCGGAGCCGACGCCCCGACTCTGCTCCTCTTCTTGCTGGGGCGGTGCGTTGCGGCGCTTCTGGCCTTGCCCAGGCATTCCGGGCATCGGTACGCCAAAGAAGCGGCGGAAGAACTCCGCCATGTCGTCATCGCTCGGACCGCCTTGCATCCGCACTTTTTCGGTCGTGCGGATGTTGACCACGGCGGGGCTGACCTTCTCGACCAGATCGGCAAAGTCGGGCAAGCCATAGGTGCCGGTCGCCACGCTGCCCGTGGCGTTCTGCGCATAAGCCGGTGTCAGCGCGCTGCCCAGCGCGAGCGCGGCAGCAACGCAAAGCAGACGCAAACGGTGAACGGATCGAGCGGTACGCATGAGAGCTCCCCGAAACAAAGACACGTAGAGAAATGGCGCTGCGGAACCTGCGACGCAGCCAAGATGATGCCAGCGAACGCTATTGCGGCGCGCCGGCCGGCTTACCGGCCGCGCTGGCCGCGTTGGCGGAAACCGGTTTGTATTCCACAGCCGAGCCGAATTGCTTGATGGTAGCAAACGGCACTTCGCCGACTACCGTCAGCCAGAAGTCCCCGATGCGGCGCACCATCACATGGGTCGCACCCTGGGAGATGAAGCCTTCGCGCCGCGCACGTTTTTCAGACACGGGTTCGATGAACAGCGACAACCCGGCCAGCCCGTCGCTGAATACCACCTGCTGCACCTCGAAGCTCGGGCTGTTCTTTCCGGCGGGCGCAATATCGCCGAGCGGGCGACGCACTTCGCGGATCTTCTGGAACCCCTTGACCGGATTGCCGATCGTCCAGCCTTGCTCGGCCAGATTCGTCGGCTGCGTGACCACCTCGTACTGATTCCAGCCGCTCAGGTTCTTGAGCGCGGAGACAATCTTCTGCTTTTCCGACGGCACGCCCAAGGCAATCTGCGAAAAGGCCACCTGCTCAAGAACCTTTCCGTCCTCGCCGATCGTCTGGGCGCGCATCAGCAAACCGCTGTTGCGCTCCGCCCAGATGCGATAGGCATAGCGAAACCCATCCTTGGGATCAAGCTGGAAGACTTCGCAGTCCATGCCCGCCACCCGCTCCGGGGACAGCTGGCGCATGTCGTACTGGTCGAGCACGTCGCCATTGGTAGTGGCCAGAAGCGCAGGGAAGCTGTCCTTGTGCTCCTGCCGCTCTGTGACGACCAGCTTGACGTCATAGATGAGGTTACGAACGACATCGTTCTGCCGCAGCATCTCGCGCTGCTTGCCGTCCAGCGCCTCGATGCGCTCGAACTCGTTATTGAAGAGGTCGGCGTAATGCTGGATGCGCGTGGAATGCATGCCAGTGCCACGTTGATACGTGAGCGTGCCGACATAGTTCTGCTTGAGCGCCGCGCGATGAATCTTGGCCAGCCAGGAAGCGGCCTCCTTGCGCGGCATGGGCTCAAGTTGCTGCTGAGCCGCCGTCGCGAGCGCGGAAACACACAGGAGAAGAAAGACGGACCGACGAACGGCTTGGAGCTTGCGGGCGCCTGCCCCGGCAACGGGGTGCCACACCTTCGACATGGATGCCCGCATTATTCCTGATTGGAGTCCTGGGTGTTTGCCACCCCATTGGCCACTGCGCGCAGATATGGAACCACCATGCCGTTGGTCGCCGACTGACGATGCGCACTCAGATACTCGTCCAGGCGGGCATCGCGAATCATCGGCGTGGCATCGGCAGCAGCCAAGGTCACAGCCGGGGCATCGGCACCTTGCGCGGCCTTGGCCACCAGCGCGGGAGAGCCGTCTGCGCCATCCGCCGGGCCGCGCAACTGCGGCACGACGACCCAGCTAACGGCCGCCACCGCCGCCGCCACAGCAGTCGAGGGCACGATCCGGCGAACCCAGGCAGGGCTGACCAGGAAGCGGTGCCTCTCTTGCGCTTGCGCCCGCTGCGCCACTGCCGGCACCAGCAGATGGGGCTCGGCCTCGAGCTTGGCCGAAAACCGCTTGAGGAAGTCTTCTGAAGAACGGGTGTGGAGCAAGTCCTCCGATCGGAGCACATCGCCGATCAACTGATACTCGCGCCAGTGCACGGCGCCCTCTCCGTCCTTCGCGAGATCCACGGCAGACGACACTTCGTGCGCTGCGATTTCACCGTCCATCAAGGCGGAGATGCGTTGCGCGAACTCCGCTTCTGCCGTCTGCATTTGAGCCTGACCCATTTCCCGACCCCAAAAACTCCAACGTCCAATCAACGATCCGAGAGAAGACTTCCCGAGGTTTCGCCGTTTGCAGCCATTCCGGCCGCCGGCTTTTCATATCGGCTGGCTACCACCGTTTGCCCTCCACCGTTCCAAGCAGAGGACGCAACTTCTCGGCAATCGCCTCGCGCGCCCGGAAGATGCGGGACCGGACGGTGCCGATCGGGCATTCCATCGCCTCGGCGATTTCCTCATAGCTCAGACCCTCGATCTCCCGCAGCGTAATTGCAGTGCGCAATTCCTCGGGCAGCGCTTCCATTGCACGGTTCACCGTTTCGGCGACCTGCTTGGTATGCAGCATGGAGTCCGGCGTATTGATATCCCTTAGTTGTTCACCGTCGGCAAAAGTTTCAGCCTCTTCGGTGTCGATGTCGCTGGACGATTCGGGGCGCCGGCCCTGCGTCGCCAGGTAATTCTTGGCTGTATTGACGGCGATGCGATACAGCCACGTGTAGAACGCGGATTCGCCCCGGAACTGGGGTAGTGCACGGTAGGCCTTGATAAAGGCATCCTGTGCCACATCCTCCACCTCCGCCGGGTCTCGGATCAGGCGTGAAACGAGACGGATGATCTTGCGATGGTACTTGACCACCAGCAGCTCAAACGCCCGCTTGTCGCCTTGCTGGACGCGCTCGACGAGGATCTGGTCGGCTTCGCGCTCGCTCACGGATTCTTCACCTGCAGTGTATCGCCTTGAATTTTTATGACTGGGAAACGTTGTATTTTACCTACGACACACTGCCTGCCCCAGAAGCTGCCGATGGCGGCCCGAGGCGCAACAGACTTCGCGTACGACGTAATTGCCTGGCAGCACACCATGGCGGCGACAGCACCAGGATCTGTGGGCACCACCCACCGTGAGCGACACCCATCACCAGAACGCGCTCGCCAAGCGGCCAACACCATAGCAGAAGCGCATTTCGGAGCGCTTTGCCGGTCTTCAAGCGGACCTGCCACACGGGCGTTCCCGGCTCCCCGCCTTCTTTGAGGCGGGCGCGCCACATCAGTTCCATCTCGAGCGGCGTCCGATTGTCAATCAGCGTGACGCAAGCCGCCACTGCGAGACCACCAATGCAGAGCCATACGGGAAACGGCAGCGCTTCACCCCACGCGCATGCGAGCCACGCCACCACAGACAGGATCGCACTCGCCAGAGCGAATCGGCTCGCCGCAGTCAAGTGCCGATACCGCGCTGAAAAAACGAAATGCTGAACAACCAAGGGCAGATCGCTCCGCGGCAGGCAATCACCCGGTGACCGCGTGCCGAGGCGCCCTAAGGACGCTTGAACACCAGCGTGCCGTTGGTGCCGCCGAAGCCGAAATTGTTCTTCACGGCCACGTCGATCTTCATGTCACGCGCGGTGTTGGCGCAGTAATCGAGATCGCACTCCGGGTCCTGGTTGAAGATGTTGATGGTCGGCGGCGACACCTGGTGGTGAAGCGCCAGCACCGTGAACACCGACTCCAGGCCGCCCGCACCGCCCAGCAAGTGGCCGGTCATGGACTTGGTCGAGTTCACGACGACGTTCTTGGCATGGTCGCCAAAGGCGGCCTTGATGGCGTCGCTTTCGTTCTTGTCACCGAGCGGCGTGGAGGTGCCGTGCGCGTTCAGATACTGCACCTGATCGGCGTTGATGCCGGCATCACGCAGAGCTGCCAACATGCAGCGGCGCGGGCCGTCCATGTTCGGCGCCGTCATGTGGAACGCGTCACCGCTCATGCCGAAGCCCGCGACCTCGGCGTAGATTTTGGCGCCCCGCGCCTTTGCCGCCTCGTACTCTTCGAGCACCATGACGCCAGCGCCCTCGCCCAGGACGAAGCCGTCGCGATCCTTGTCCCAGGGGCGAGATGCCGTCGCAGGATCATCATTGCGGGTAGACAGCGCCCGCGCTGCGGCAAAGCCACCGATACCCAACGGCGACACCGTGGATTCTGCGCCGCCGGCCACCATCACGTCGGCATCGCCGGCCTGGATCAGGCGCGCCGCCAGGCCGATGCTGTGCAGGCCCGTCGTACACGCCGTAACGGCTGCCAGGTTCGGGCCCTTCAGGCCGAACATGATGCTCAGATGGCCCGAGATCATGTTGATGATTGAACCCGGCACGAAGAACGGTGAAATCCGGCGCGGACCACGCTCCATGTATGTGGCATGCGTGTCCTCGATCATGGGCAGACCGCCGATGCCAGACCCAACCAGCACGCCAATGCGCTCGGCATTGGCCTCGTTCACCTCCAGGCCGCTGTCCTTGAGCGCTTGCACGCCGGCAGCAATACCGTAGTGGATGAACGTATCCATCTGGCGGGCGTCCTTGGCCGAGATGTAGTCCTCGACGTTGAAACCCTTCACTTCACCAGCGAAGTGCACGGCCAGGTTGGAATGATCGAATTTGGTGACGGTGGCGATCCCGGACTTGCCGGCGACCAGATTGGCCCACCCCTCGGCGACCGAGTTTCCTACCGGAGAAACCAGCCCCAGGCCGGTTACGACGACGCGACGACGGCTCACTATGCTTTCCTGCAACTCTGTATCAGCGACAAAGGCCACAGAAAGCGCGCCACCCGGTCAAGCCGGACAACCGCCCTTTCTGTGGCCCGCGATGTCAAGAGATCGATTGACGCTTAGGCCTTGACGTGGGCGGTAGCGTAGTCGATGGCTTGCTGCACCGTGGTGATCTTTTCAGCTTCTTCGTCCGGGATTTCCATGCCGAACTCGTCTTCCAGCGCCATCACCAGCTCAACCGTATCGAGCGAATCCGCGCCCAGATCGTTCACGAACGACGATTCATTCTTGATGTCAGCTTCGGCCACGCCGAGTTGTTCCGCGACGATCTTCTTGACGCGTTGTTCGATGTTGTCCATGTAAACCCTCCAGGGAAGTATTCGACAAAAAGTGCGCGCATTCTAGCAGGTTTGCGTGGCGAAAAACCGCGCCGGAAACCATGCAAGAACTGCGCCCAATATGATGCTAAAAGCCTGTTAATTCAGTGATTTTGCACGAACCTGCGCATGCGCAAGGCCCCGCACAACCACCGCCGGGACGGCTTCCTTATCCCATGTACATGCCGCCGTTGACGTGCAGCGTCGAGCCCGTAATGTAGCCCGCCGCCGGCGACGCCAGGAAGGCGACCGCGCTGGCGATGTCCTCGGGCGCACCCAGGCGGCCCAGCGGAATCTGCGCCTTCAGCGCGGTATGTTGCTCCTCCGACAGAACCTTCGTCATGTCGGTATCAATAAAGCCCGGCGCGATGCAGTTCACCGTGATATTGCGGCTGCCGATCTCGCGGGCCAGTGCGCGCGCCATGCCCTCCACACCAGCCTTGGCCGCCGCGTAGTTGGCCTGGCCCGGGTTGCCCGCCGACCCTACCACCGACGTGATGTTGATGATGCGACCGCCGCGCGCCTTCATCATCGGGCGCAGCACGGCGCGCGAGAGGCGGAACACCGCGGAGAGGTTCGTATCGATGACGGAGACCCACTCCTCATCCTTCATGCGCATCGCAAGGTTGTCCTGCGTGATGCCGGCATTGTTGACGAGGATGTTGAGCCCGCCATGCGTCTTGATGGTTTCGTCAATGACGCTTTCACAGCGCGCGGCGTCGTTCACGTTGAGCACCACGCCCGCGCCCTTCAGGCCGGCTTCGGCAAAGTAAGCCGTGATGGCCTGCGCACCGCCCTTCGACGTGGCCGTGCCGACCACCGTCGCACCCTGGCGCGCCAGTTCCAGCGCAATGGCACGGCCAATGCCGCGCGAAGCGCCCGTGACGAGCGCGACCTGGTTGTTCAATGCTTGGGTCATACGGATCCCGTTGATTATTTGAGTTGGCCCAGCACGGCTTCCAGCGAAGCCGGATCGAAGATCGCATCACCGACGATGTCGCCGTCGATACGCTTGGTCAGGCCCGCCAGCACCTTGCCCGGACCGCACTCGACCACGCGGGTGACACCGTCAGCCTTCATCTTCTGCACCGTCTCGACCCAGCGCACCGGCGAAGCGGCCTGGCGCACCAGCGCGTCCTTGATGGCAGCCGGATCATTGACGATGGCGACGTCTACGTTGTTGATGACCGGAATGGCGGGCGCACTGACCGCCACGTTGGCCAGATACTCGCGCAGGCGATCGGATGCCGGCTTGAGCAGCGACGAATGGAACGGCGCCGACACCGGCAGCGGCAGCGCACGCTTGGCACCCTTGGCCTTGGCGATTTCGCAAGCCTTTTCGACGGCGGCCTTGGCACCGGCAATCACGACTTGGGCCGGGGCGTTGAAGTTCACCGCCTCGACCACGCCTGCGGCAGACGCTTCAGCGCAGGCGGCGCGCACATCATCATCCGACAAGCCGAGAATCGCGGCCATGCCGCCCTCGCCCACCGGCACGGCTTCCTGCATCGCCTTCGCGCGAAAGCGCACCAGCGGCACGGCATCCTTGAATGCGATGGCGCCTGCGGCAACCAGTGCTGAATACTCGCCGAGGCTATGGCCGGCCACGACGGTGGGCGCCGGGCCGCCCGCCGCCTGCCACGCACGGTAGACGGCCACTGCGGCCGTCAGCATGACCGGCTGCGTGTTAGTCGTCAGGTTCAATTCTTCAGCCGGACCTTCGGCAATCAGCTTGCCGATGTCTTGGCCCAGCGCGTCCGAGGCTTCAGCCAGCGTTTCCTTGACGGCGGCGTGGTCGGCAAAGGCATTCAGCATGCCGACCGATTGCGAACCCTGGCCGGGAAAGACGAAAGCGAATGTCATGGCTCGTATTGTGTGTTCTGGAAATCGTCGATCGGGAGATCAGAAGCGCAGCAACGCAGCGCCCCACGTAAAGCCGCCGCCCACGCCTTCGAGCATCACGTGATGGCCGCGCTGGATACGGCCGTCGCGCACGGCGACGTCGAGTGCAAGCGGAATCGAAGCGGCTGACGTATTGCCGTGCTCATCCACCGTCACGATGAGGCGCTCGTTCGAAAGACCCAGCTTCTTGGTCGTGCCCTGCATGATGCGGATGTTGGCCTGGTGCGGAATCAGCCAGTCAACCTGCGAAGCGTCCAGTTCAGCCGCTGCCAACGCCTCGCGTGCGACCTTGTCGAGCACGGTCACGGCCAGCTTGAACACGGCCTGGCCGTCCATGTACAGGAAGGCGCTACCCTGAATCGCACCTGCGGCCACGTTGCCCGGCACGCAGAGGATGTTTGCGTGGCTGCCGTCGGCATGCAGGGCGGTCGACAGGATGCCCGGCTCGTCGGACGCTTGCAGTACCACGGCGCCGGCACCATCACCGAACAGCACGCACGTGGTGCGATCGTTGAAATCGATGATGCGCGAGAAGACCTCGGAGCCGATCACCAACACGTTGCGGTACGCGCCCGAGCGGATGAACTTGTCGGCTGTCGACAGCGCGTAGACGAAGCCGGAACAGACCGCCTGCACGTCAAATGCGGCGCAACCGTTGCTGATGCCGAGCTTCTGCTGCACCAGGCAGGCGGTGCTCGGGAAGACGAAATCCGGCGTGGACGTCGCCACCAGGATCAAATCGAGTTCGGCGCGATCGATGCCGGCTGCTTCGATGGCGCGCTCGGCTGCCTTCACGGCCAGATCGCTGCACGCGACATCGGGCTCAGCAAAATGGCGTGCGCGGATGCCGCTGCGCGAGACGATCCATTCATCGCTGGTCTCGATGCCCTTCTCGGCCAGCTGGGCCGCCAGTTCGTCATTGGTGACCCGCTTGGGCGGCAGGTAGCTGCCCGTACCGATGATCCTTGCGAAACGTGTCATGTGCGGTGGGGTGAAATCTGACTCGGAGGCGACGCGTTCAGGCGGCGTCGGCGGCCGGAGTGGACGTAGAGACGAGCGCAGCACCGGCTGCGTCGTGGTGCGATTCGAAAGCCTGCGCAATGCGGGCGATCACGCCGTTGGCCGCGGCGTCGTAAGCCCGCTTGATGGCCCATTCAAACGCGTAGGCATCGGCCGAGCCGTGGCTCTTGATGACCAGACCACGCAAGCCGAGCAGCGCGGCGCCATTGTAGCGCCGATGGTCCACGCGGCGTTTGAAGCGTGACAGCACCGGGAGCGCCACCAGGGCAAGCAGCTTGGTGAACCAGGAGCGGCTGAACTCCTCACGCAGCATCTCGCCGATCATCTTGGCGAGACCTTCGGTGCTCTTGAGCGCGACGTTCCCGACAAAACCGTCGCAGACGACGATGTCGGTCGTGCCCTTGAAGATATCGTTGCCTTCGACGTTGCCGAAGAAGTTCAGATCGGAGGCGCGCAGCAGCTCACCGGCCTGCTTGACCACCTCGTTGCCTTTGATGACCTCTTCGCCGATGTTGAGCAG
The DNA here is from genome assembly GCF_001683835.1 of Ralstonia sp. RL. Lineage (NCBI taxonomy): Bacteria > Pseudomonadati > Pseudomonadota > Betaproteobacteria > Burkholderiales > Burkholderiaceae > Ralstonia > Ralstonia sp. RL. Next base: position 41,316 of record NZ_LWRX01000250.1, read on the forward strand.
GCCGACCGTCGGGCGCGGCTTCTGCTCGACCACCGACACCATCGCCGACGCCATCTGCGCAAATTGCAGCAGGTGCGCGGGCTCGCAGTCGGCATTGGCGCCAAGATCGAGCACCGTGGTGCCGGCGCCCTTCTCGTTCGGGATGGCGGTGGCGATGGCCGGGCGATCAATGCCGTCCAGCGTCTTGAGGACGTAACGCGACACGGCCATCAGCGCACCGGTGTTGCCGGCAGAAACACACGCCTGCGCAGCACCGTCCTTGACCTGATTGATGGCCACGCGCATCGACGAATCTTTCTTCTTGCGCAGCGCGATCTCGACGGGGTCATCCATCGACACCACCTCGGAGGCGGCAACGACATGGACGCGCGGGTTCGCGGTGGCGTGTAGGCGCTTGAGCTGCGCCGCAATGGCATCGGGCTGCCCGACGAGCAGCATTTCGACGTCTTCGTGTGCGGCGAGGAATTGGATCGCTGCAGGGATCGTCACGCCAACGCCGTGATCACCACCCATGCAGTCGATGGCAAGCTTGATGGTCATGCGAGTCTGAGTTGCGGTTTCACGTGCGGCTCCGGCCGTTGGCGCGCGTATGGTACACAAACCCGTACGCTCTGCCGGACTCCGTTCAGCAAAAAAGCGGCAAATTCGCTTGCCGCTTTTTTGTTTGCATCATGAATCTTCGCGTTCAGACCAACCGGACACGCTTGCCAGAGGACTGGCAAAACGCATCAGTCGTTCTTGGTCTTCACAACCTTGCGGCCGCGATAGTAGCCGTTCGGGCTCACGTGGTGACGCAGGTGCACTTCGCCGGTGGTCGGCTCGACAGCGATCGGGGCCGTCGTCAGGAAATCGTGCGAACGATGCATGCCGCGCTTGGACGGCGACTTCTTGTTTTGTTGAACAGCCATGACTGACTCCTAAGCAATTTGATCGATTTTATCACATCACACGGAGCCGGAGCGTAGCCATTCCGGTAGGCGTGTGAAACGGACTGCCATCAGCCCGCGCAATTGCGCGCGCCTAATGTTTGGTTTTCAGGTTGGCCAGCACCGCGAACGGCGACGGCTCTTTCTCGGGTTCGACGTCTTCCGGCAGGATTCCTTCCGGACAGACAGCATGACGCGGCGACACCGGCAGCGCCAGCAGCAGTTCGTCTTCGATCTGCGTGATCAGATCGAAGGTGCGCGAACCGACGATGACATCCGCCTCGTCGTCGTCCAACGGAGCCGCATCGGCCTCCGCTTCGGAGCGAACGACTTCCAGACGCGTGCGCATTGGCAACGGCTGCTCATAAGCCTTCAGGCAGCGCTGGCACTGCAGCCAGACCGAGCCATCGACCTCGAGATCGACGAAGAGACGCTGACGGGCCGACTCGCCCGCCGTGGCTTCTTCGCGGATCGCGCCCTGCATCTGCCAACGGAACCGCGTATCGGCGTCAACGGGGGCGTCTGCCGCCTGCTCAGCCAGCAGACGCGGCATTTCAGTCAGATTGACCGTGCCGCTCGCCCGCTCACCACTGCGGATGAACGCGAAAAGATCGAATGCACGAAAATCCACGGATCGAACCTGCCAAACGCGTTGCTGTTGATGCACGGAACCGGATGCGCGCCGCACCTTGCGCCACGGCGCCCGGTTTGCGACACTGCGCGGCCAAACCGCGAAACGCGGGATTATAGCGATCAAAAACCTCTGCCGTCAAAAGGTTTTCGCTCGAAATCCACTGCATCTTCAAGCACTTATGACTTCTGCCTCGCGCCCGCCGCTGATTCTCGCCTCCAGTTCCCCTTACCGGCGGGAGCTGCTGGAACGCCTGCGCCTGCCGTTCGAGATCGTGGTGCCGGACATCGACGAGACGCCCGCGCCAGGCGAATCACCGGATCAGACCGCCCTCCGACTGGCCCGTCAGAAAGCGGAGAAAGTTGCTGCCGTGCATCCCGGCGCGCTGGTGATCGGGTCGGACCAGGTCGCCACGCTGGACGGCAAACAGGTCGGCAAGCCTGGCGATCACATCCGAGCGCTGGCACAACTGCGCTGGATGCGTGGCCGCACCGTCACATTCCATTCCGCGTTGTGCCTGTACGACGGCCGCACCGGCCAGCACCAGAGCGACGATATTCGGACGCTGGCAACGTTCCGTAACCTCTCCGACGAGGAACTCGACGCGTACCTGCACCTGGAGCACCCGTACGACGTAGCCGGTAGCGCGAAATCCGAAGGGCTGGGCATTGCCCTGCTGGAACGCGTGGAATCGTCGGACCCGACCGCCCTCGTCGGCCTGCCGCTGATCGCGCTGACCAGCATGCTGCGCAACGTGCATTACCCGCTCTTCGTATAAGCCATGGCCGGCACGCTGTACCTCATTCCAAACACGCTCGGCCCGCGCGATGCAGCCGACCCGCTGCCCGACGTGATTCCCGCTGGTGTTCAGCAGATCACTGCGCGGCTCGATTATTTTGTTGCCGAACACGCCAAGACGGCGCGCGCGCTGCTCAAGAAACTGAGCGAAACCACGCCGCTGGCGCGACCAATGCAGGACATCACGATCCGTGAACTGAACGTCAAGACGCCTGATTCGGAGCTCGAAGCGCTCCTGGCGCCGGTGATTGCGGGGCAGGATGCAGGGCTCATGTCAGAAGCCGGGGTACCGGCGGTGGCCGATCCGGGCGCGAATCTCGTGCGCCTTGCGCATCGGCACGGCGTCCGCGTCAAACCACTGGTCGGGCCGAGCTCCATCCTGCTCGCGGTGATGGCGTCCGGTCTGAACGGCCAGAGCTTTGCGTTCAACGGCTACCTGCCTGTCGATGCCGGCGAACGCAAGACCCGGCTGCGGGCGCTCGAACAGTTGTCCCGCTCGGTGGGGCAAACCCAGGTGTTCATCGAGACGCCGTACCGCAACGGCGCGCTGCTCGATGCCATCCAGGCGGCCTGCGCGCCCGGTACGCTCTTGTCGATTGCCGTGGACCTGACGCTGCCCAGGGAGCAGGTCGTCACGCTACCCGTGAGCGACTGGCGCACCGACCGCATCGACCTGCACAAGCGGCCGGCGATCTTTTCGCTGCTGGCGCGCTGATTACTCCTTTATCAGCAGCTTGAGCTGACCCGTGTTGGCCAGCGCCTTCACCGCGCCGGCGCCGATCGCGGTGCCGAGCTTGCGCGCCACACGCGAGGCGAAGTTTTCCTTGACGGTGTAATCGACGACATCCGGGGCCTTCAGGACGCTGCGCGCGACAAAATCGGCGCTGCCGATGGCATCGGCGAGCCCCAGGTCGACCGCCTTCGCACCGGTCCAGAACAGGCCGGTGAACAGGGTCGGATCATCCTTCAGGCGGTTGCCGCGCCCCTGCTTGACCACGTCGATGAACTGCTGGTGCACCTGGTCGAGCATCTCCTGGGCGTACTGTTTCTGCTGCGGCTGCACGGGCGAGAACGGATCGAGCATCCCTTTGTTTGAACCGGCAGTGAGCAGACGGCGCTCTACGCCCACCTTGTCCATCAGGCCGGTAAAGCCGAAGCCATCCATCAGTACGCCGATCGAGCCGACGATACTCGCCTTGTCGACATAGATCTTGTCGGCAGCCGCCGCCACGTAGTACCCGCCGGAGGCGCACATCTCTTCCACCACCACATACAGCGGGATGTTCTTGTGCTTCGCGCGCAGGCGGCGGATCTCGTCGTTGATCATGCCGGCCTGCACGGGCGAGCCGCCCGGGGAATTGATCTTCAGGATCACACCGACCGTGTTGCTGTCAGCAAAGGCAGCCTGCAGCGACGCGTTGATGTTTTCTGCGCTCGCGTTCGTATTGGCGGCGATCTCGCCGTCGAGCGTCACCAGCGCCGTATGGCGGCCGGTGCTGACGGTCTCGCCCTCGAAGCTTGCGAAGGCGTAGAAGAGCACCCCGATGATCCCGAGCGTCACGAATCGGAAGAAGATCCGCCAGCGGCGCGCGGCGCGTTGTTCACGGATGGTCGCCATCAGGACCTTTTCCAGCACCTCGCGCTCCCAACCGCCCGCCTGCGACGATGCGGCGCCCGCAGGACCGGCTGCCGGCTTTCCCGCGGCCGGATCGCGTAGCTCGGCTTCCAGCGGGTGATCGGCGTGCTGAGTGATTTCTAGGGCTTCGGGCTTGCCCGCACCGTCATCCGGTGTGCGGTCGGGCCCTTTCGTGGGAATCGGGTCGTTCATAGGCAGCAAGAAAAATTGAGCAAGAGTCGGTCACGGCGTCATGCCTGTGGCAGCGGTGCCGGGGTCGGGGCAGGCGCGCGGAACAATGCACCGGGCTGCCACCAGACCGCGCCATCGCGCTCGGCCACATCGAGCTTGGACAGATGCGCCCCACGGCACGGACCGCCCACGCAGCGGCCCGAGTCCGGTTCGTAGATGGCGCCGTGCGTGGCGCACATCAGATACAGGCCCGAGCTTTCAAAAAACTGACCTTCCTGCCAGTCCATCTCCATCGGCACGTGCGCACATTGGTTCAGATAACCGTGCACCGCGCCGGCGTAGCGGACAACGAAGGCACTCACGAGGCGGCCGCGCACATCCACCTGGAACCGCACACCCCGGCCTCCGTCCTCCAGCGCGCCGCTGTCGCAGATACGAACCGGTTCAGCGATGTCAGGCATGTTGCGAGAGCCATTGGTGGAGGTCGGAGACGGACTTCGCACAGTACAGCGGCGTGAGCGCATGCAGCACGTCCGCCGGGTGTGCGCCATAGGTGACAGCGACCCCGGCAGCACCGGCATTGAGGGCCATCTGCAGGTCGTGCGTGGTATCGCCGATCATCAGCGTGCGTTCGACATCCATGCCGAGATCGCGCGTGAGCTCCAGCAGCATGGCCGGGTGGGGCTTCGAAAACGTCTCATCGGCGCAGCGCGTGTTGTCGAACACGCCGGTGAGGCCGGTGACCTCGAGCGCACGCTGAAGCCCCACGCGCGACTTCCCTGTTGCCACCGCAAGCAAATAGTTGTCCCGGCGCAGTGCATCGAGCATCTCGCGCACGCCCGGAAACAGCACGAGATGGGCGTCACGGCTCAGGTAGTGAAAGCGGTACCGCTCGGCCAGCTTGCCATAGTCGGCCGGATCCAGCGTGGGCACTGCGTATTCGAGGGCATCTCGCAAGCCCAGCCCGATCACGTGGCTCGCGCGCGTATCGTCCGGCACCGGCAGGCCGAGGTCCCGGCACGCAAGCTGGATCGACCGCGTGATGGCTGGCGTCGAGTCCATCAACGTGCCATCCCAGTCGAAGACGATCAGATCAAAGCGCTGCTGCGGCATCGGAATCAGAGTCGGAAGATTGGAAAGCGTTGAGGAAGGCGGCGCACTCGGCTGGCAACGGCGCGCTGAAAGTGACGACTTCCCCGCTTTGCGGATGTGTGAGTTGCAGACGGTGTGCGTGGAGGAACATCCGCGCCAGCCGTGGCGACGCATTGGCGCGGGATAGCGCCTTGTTCAGCGCAAAATCGCCGTACTTGTCGTCGCCCAGGATCGGGAAACCGGCATGCGCCAGATGCACACGAATCTGGTGCGTGCGACCGGTCTTCAGTTCCGCTTCGAGCAACGTGTACGACCCGAACACCCCCACCTTGTTGAAGATCGTGTGCGACGGCTGCCCGTCTGCCTGCACGCGGACGCGCCGTTCGCCCTCAGGCGTCGTGAATTTGTGCAGCGCTGCCTTGATGTGCTGGCGCTTGTGCGGCCACACGCCCTTCACCGCGGCAAAGTAGCGCTTGTCGAGACGCCCTTCCCGGATCTGCTCATGCAGCGCCACCAGCGCCGAGCGCTTCTTGGCCAGCACGAGCACGCCAGAGGTTTCGCGGTCCAGACGATGCACGAGTTCGAGGAACTTCGCTTCCGGCCGGGATTGACGCAGCTGCTCGATCACCCCAAACGCCACGCCCGACCCCCCATGCACGGCGACCCCGGCGGGCTTGTCGATCACGAGCAGATGGGCATCTTCGTGGAGGATCGTGAATTCGGTGGCAGGAATCGCACGCGGCGCTTCGGCCTGCCGGGCCACCCGCAGCGGCGGAATACGGACCAGATCGCCGTGCTTCAAGCGATATTCGGCGTCGATGCGGCCCTTGTTCACCCGCACCTCGCCGGAGCGCAGGATGCGGTAGATATGGCTTTTAGGCACACCCTTGGCCAGGCGCATCAGGAAATTGTCGATGCGTTGCCCTTCGGCGTCGTCTCCGATCTCGACATAGGCGACGGATTTGCCGTCGAGTGCGTCACGTACCGCCTGTTGAATGCGGCCATCAAATGGATGGCGTAACTCATTCATTTTCAATATAATTTTCTCGCTGGACAGTCGTTTAAGCGCCAGCAAGAGCCGGTCGGGACGAAACAACAGGTATTGTACACAGCCACCGTTTCCGTCCGGAATCTGCCGATCCGAGGCCCACTTGTGCTACAAAGCTAGTCACGTGGCCGGCCCGATCGGCACGAAAGCAGCACGCACCGCTGTCCCACCGCGCAAGATGTGAACCAAAGATCACGTCGGCAACGTCGGTCAGCGTAGAACGAGCAGCTGGTAGAACAGAATTCAAAGGCGGGCGCCAATGGAACTCCATACGGCGCCCGCTTGGTGAAAGAAGCCCTTGCCGCACCAAGTTTGGTGCCGGCCGGCTGAACATCCGGTTACCGCATTGCCATGGCGGTCCGGCGGCAAAACTCCAACAAGCAGCACGCCGCCCGATTCGCCCGCCGCGGGTTTCGCCCGGACAGGCCGTCCGTCAATTCGCTCTTTGTGGTCGCTTCACGCGACTCGCCGCCGCCGGCCCGCCCGCCCCTACAAGGAACGCGCTGGGCCCGAGGCTCGAGTGACAGGACGCGCAACTCGGCGCCGACCGCGCCGTTGCATTCCGCCCCTGGCATCCATGGTGACGCGTGTAACGCCCTCATTTCTTTCGCCCGTGCCCCGTCGCGCTTGTGTGCCGGCCGACACCTTGGCAATTCGTTGACCACCCGCTCCGCCTTCGCGTGCTCCATGAAGCGCCGTGCATGCACGGCATTGGAGTGAGGTAGCAATGAAACGCATGTTGTTCAATGCGACGCAGCAGGAAGAGCTGCGCGTCGCGATTGTCGACGGTCAGAAACTGATCGACATCGACATCGAAACCGCCGGACGCGAGCAGCGCAAAGGCAACATCTACAAGGGTGTCATCACCCGCATCGAACCGTCGCTGGAGGCATGCTTCGTCAACTACGGCGAAGAGCGGCACGGCTTTCTCCCCTTCAAGGAAGTCGCCCGCGCCTACTTCAAGGATGGCGTGGACGTGCGTTCGGCGCGCATCCAGGATGCGCTCTCCGAAGGCCAGGAGTTGATCGTCCAGGTGGAAAAGGAAGAGCGCGGCAACAAGGGCGCGGCCCTGACCACGTTCATCTCGCTGGCCGGCCGCTACCTGGTGCTGATGCCGAACAACCCGCGCGGCGGCGGCGTATCGCGCCGCATCGAGGGCGAAGACCGCCAGGAACTGCGCGAGACGATGGCGCAGCTGCAAGTGCCGGACGGCATGAGCATCATCGCCCGCACCGCCGGTATCGGCCGCTCGGCCGAAGAACTGCAGTGGGACTTGAACTACCTGATGCAGCTGTGGAAGGCCGTCGACGGCGCTGCGCAGGAGAACAAGGCTCCGCTGCTGATCTATCTCGAATCGAGCCTGGTGATCCGCGCGATTCGCGATTACTTCCAGCCGGATATCGGCGAAATCCTGATCGACACGGACGATATCTACGATCAGGCCCGCGCCTTCATGAGCGTGGTGATGCCCGACAACATGAATCGGGTGAAGAAATACCGCGACGACGTCCCGCTGTTCTCGCGTTTCCAGATCGAACACCAGATTGAATCGGCGTACTCGCGCATGGTGATGCTTCCTTCGGGCGGCGCCATCGTGATCGACCATACCGAGGCGCTGGTCGCCATCGACGTGAACTCGGCGCGCGCCACCAAGGGCGCCGACATCGAGGAAACCGCGCTGCGCACGAACCTCGAGGCGGCCGACGAGATCGCCCGCCAGCTCCGTCTGCGCGACCTGGGTGGCCTGATCGTGATCGACTTCATCGACATGGAGTCGAGCAAGGCCCAGAAGGATGTCGAGACCCGCCTGAAAGACGCGCTGCGCCACGACCGCGCCCGCGTGCAGATGGGCAAGATCAGCCGCTTCGGCCTGATGGAGCTGTCGCGCCAGCGCCTGCGTCCGTCGCTGTCGGAAGGCTCGCACGTCACCTGCCCGCGCTGTAATGGCACCGGCCACATCCGCGATACCGAATCGTCCGCCCTGCAGGTGCTGCGCATTATCCAGGAAGAGGCGATGAAGGAAAACACCGCCGCCATCCACTGCCAGGTGCCGGTGGAAGTGGCTGCGTTCCTGCTCAACGAGAAGCGCCCGGACATCAACCTGATCGAGACGCGCTTCAAGGTCAATGTGCTGCTGATCCCGAACAAGCATCTGGAGACGCCGCACTACAAGCTCGAGCGCCTGCGCCACGACGATCCCCGCCTGGACGACAACAAGGCCAGCTACAAGATGGCCGAAGAGGCCGCCAAGGAACTGGAAGCCGACACCGCGTACAGCACCCGCAAGGAAGCGGCCAAGCCGCGCCAGGAAGCGGCCGTCAAGGGCATCACGCCGGAGCAGCCCGCTCCCGTGTCGGTGCCACGCGCAGAGCGCCCGGCCCGCGCCGAGGCTGCCCCGGCTCCGCAGGCACCCGCTCCGGTGCCTGCCCAGGGTGGCTTTGTGTCGTGGCTGAAGTCGCTGTTTGGCGCCAAGCCGGCCGAGCCCGTGGTTGCTGCGCCGGTCCAGGCACCAAAGCAACGTGCGGAAGACGGCAACCGCCAGGGCCGCGGCAATCGCCAGGAGCGCGGTGCGCGTAACGGCCAGCGTGGCGAACGTGGCGAGCGCCAGGGCCAGAACGGCCGCGACGCCAACCGTCAAGGCCGCGACCGCAACGAGGCCCGCGAGGGTCAACAAGGGGGCCAACAGCAGGGCCAGCGCGATGGACAACGCGACAACCAGCGGGGCAACCGCGACCGCAACCGCCAGCCGGCTCAAGCGGACAGTGCTGCACGGGAGACTGCGGACGCCCGCCAGCCGCAGCAGGGCCAGGAGGTCCGAGGTGAAGGCCAGGGCCGTCGCGAACGCAATCAGGAACGTCGCGAGCGCCAGCCCCGCGAGGGCCGTGAGCCGCGTGAGGCCCGCGAAGGCCGCGAGCCGCGCGAAAACCGCGATCGCGATCAGCAAGCCAAGGAAGCCGCCAACGCCGCAGCCGCCGCCACCGTGGAAGGCCTGATCGACCCGACGGGTACCGCTGAGGTGCCGCAGCCGCCCGTGGAAGCAGCGGTGCTGGCAGAAGCCGCGGGCCTGGAAGGCGCCGCACCGGCGGAAGGCACGGGTGAGGGTGAAGAGCGCCGGCGCCGCGGTCGCCGTGGTCGCAACCGCTATCGCCGTGACCGTGAAGGCGCGGAAGGCGTGCGCGCAGAGGGCGAAAGCGCGGAAACCGCAGACGAAACGGAAGCGGTTGGCGAAACCTACACCGAGCCTGCCGTGCCCGCCACGGTGACGGAATCGGTGCAGCCCGCCTCGTTGGCGCCCGTAGAAGCGCCGGCGCCGGTGGTCCACGAGCCCGTGCAGGCCGCAGAAGCCGTGGCGCCTGTGTCCGCGATGCCGAGAACGCAGCCGGTCGAACCGGTCGCGACACCGGCACCGGCACCGGCAGCCGACGTGACGCACGAGGCGATCGTGACGGCGTTTGCCGAAGTGCCCGCGCCGGTGAGCACGGTGGCCAAGGCCTCGCCGCTGCCGATCGAGACGCTGCAAAGCGTGCTGGCCAACGCCGGCATGACGTGGGTCCACACAGACGCGCAAAAGCTGCAAGCCGCGCAGGAAGAAGCCGCGCGTGCCGTCACACCCCCGCGTGTGCCGCGCGAACGCAAGCCGCTGCCGCCGATCCAGCAGGGTCCGATGATCCTGGTCGAGACCAACCGCCCCGCGGGTGGCGCAGACCAGCAGTAAGCAGGTGATGTTTCCGGCGGTTGCCGCCGGCGCATGACCCTGGGGCGGCTTCGGCCGCCCTTTTTCCTGTGTGCTGCGCGTGCGGGGGCATCTGTACTCCCCCGCGCGAAACAGGGGCTGCGCTACACTCGAAGCTGTATCGGGCGCAATCCGCTTCGGTGGATTGACGCACTGCACCGCACCATGACCGAAACCGTCATTCCCCTCTACGATCTGCGCGATATCCGTGATGGCCAGCACCACCGGGCCACGGTGCCTTCGGTGCCGGACGTGCTCGTCCCGGCGCAGGGCTGGCTGGCGGATACGCGCGGCCGCCGCTTGCACGACCTGCGCATTTCGGTGACAGACCGCTGCAATTTCCGCTGCGTGTACTGCATGCCGAAAGACGTGTTCGACAAGGACTACCGCTTCTTGCGGCATTCCGAGCTGCTGTCGTTCGAAGAGATCGAGCGCATGGCGCGGCTGTTCATCGAGCACGGCGTCGAAAAGATTCGCCTTACCGGCGGCGAGCCGCTGCTGCGCAAGAACATCGAGCGCCTGGTCGAGATGCTGGCCCGCCTGACCACCGCGGAAGGCAAGCCGCTCGACCTGACGCTCACCACCAACGGCGCCCTGCTCGCGCGCAAGGCGCAGTCCCTCAAAGACGCGGGCCTCACGCGCGTGACGGTCAGCCTCGACGGCATCGATGACGCGACGTTCCGCCGCATGAACGACGTGGACTTTGCCGTCGGCGAGGTGCTGCACGGCATCGAAGTCGCGCAGCGGGTCGGCCTGGCGCCGATCAAGGTCAACATGGTCGTCAAGAAAGGCGACAACGATGACCAGATCGTGCCGATGGCGCGCCACTTCCGCGCAAGCGGCGTCGTCCTGCGTTTTATCGAGTACATGGATGTGGGCACGACCAACCACTGGGACATGCGCTACGTCGTGCCGTCGGCCGAGGTGATCCAGCGCCTGTCAGCGGAGTTTGCCCTGGAACCGCTGTCGGCCAACTACAGCGGCGAGACAGCCGAGCGGTGGCGCTACGCCGATGGCGCGGGCGAGATCGGCGTGATCTCCAGCGTGACGCAGGCGTTCTGCCACGATTGCACACGCGCGCGCCTGTCCACCGAGGGCAAGCTGTACCTGTGCCTGTTCGCGACCGAAGGCTTCGACTTGCGTGCGCTGCTGCGGGGCGGGGCCAGCGACCTCGAACTCTCCAACGCCATTCGCGGCATCTGGCAAGGCCGCGCCGACCGCTATTCCGAACTGCGCGCGAGTGGCCAAGCCCAGCCGGCCGGGCGACGCATCGAAATGTCCTATATCGGCGGCTGAGCCCGCCCGCATCCAACACATGATTCCGACTTCCGACATCACCGGCCTGGTCCTCGCCGGCGGCCGGGGCAGCCGCATGGGCGGCGTCGACAAGGGGCTGCAGACGTTTCGTGGCGCCCCGATGGCGATGCACACGCTGCTGCGCCTGTCGCCGCAAGTGGACCACGTGCTCATCAATGCTAACCGCAACCTGGCTGCGTACGAGTCGTTCGGTGTCCCGGTGGTGGTGGATTCGGTGCCGGACTTTGCCGGCCCGCTGGCGGGCATCCTGGCCGGGCTGGAGCAGTGTCAGACGCGCTACCTGCTCACCGCGCCGTGCGATTCGCCGTTCGTGCCGACCGATCTGGCGGCGAGGCTGTCGGAGGCCATCGAAGCCAACGACGCGCGCATCGCCATGCCGGTCACGACGGAGCCCGACGCGCAAGGCGAGCCGCGCCGCCAGGTCCAGCCCGTCTTCTGCCTCATCGATACGCTGCTCGCCGACGACCTGATCGCCTATCTGCAAGGCGGCGGCCGCAAGATCGAAAGCTGGGCGGCGCGGCACGCGACGGTGGAAGTGCCGTTCGACGACGCGTCCGCCTTCGCCAACATCAATACGCTGGAAGAACTGCATCACCTGGCCGGGCGCCGGTAGCACGCCCCTACCGCCTGACGGCCATCGATCTTCACCGACGTCATGACCACTCTTGCCTCCGTCGTTTCCTGCCTCTCCGACTACGACCCGAACGCGCTGCCCGTGGCGCAGGCGCAAGCCATCATGCGCGACTTCGTGCAGCCCGTGGGCGGCGTGGCGCGCGTGCCGATCCGCAGCGCCCTCGATCGTGTGCTTGCCCAAGACGTGCTGTCGACCATCGACGTGCCCGCGCACGACAACTCCGCCATGGACGGTTTCGCCTTTGCCGGCGCCGAACTGGCGCGCGGCGACGGCGACGTTGCGTTGCGCGTGATCGGCACCGCGTACGCAGGCATTGCGTTCGACGGAACGCCCGGCGCCGGTGAAGCGGTGCGCGTCATGACCGGCGCCGTCATGCCCAGCGGCTGCGACACGGTCATCCCGCAGGAATTCACGCAAGGCGATGCCGACACCGTCCGCTTTGCGCGCGACGCCGTGCGCGTGGGCGACAACCGCCGCCTGCGCGGCGAAGACCTCGCCAAGGGAAGCGCGGCATTGTCCGCGGGCCGGATCCTCCGCCCGGCCGACCTCGGCCTGCTCGCCTCGCTCGGCATTGCGGAGGTGCCAGTCCGCCGGAAGCTGCGCGTGGCGTTCTTCTCGACCGGCGACGAGCTGCGTTCCATTGGTGAACCGCTCGATGCTGGCTGCGTGTACGACTCGAACCGGTACACGCTGCACGGCATGCTCTCGCGCCTGGGCGTGGAGCTCCTTGACATGGGCGTCGTGCGCGACGACCCGGCCGCCCTGGAAGCCGCGTTTCGCACGGCCGCGGAAAACGCCGACGCGATCATCACCTCCGGCGGCGTCTCGGTCGGCGAGGCCGACTTCACCAAGCAGATGATGGCCAAGCTCGGCGACGTGACGTTCTGGAAGATCGCCATGCGCCCCGGCCGGCCGATGGCATTCGGCCGGATCACGTCAAATGGCCACAGCGCCTTTCTGTTCGGCCTGCCCGGCAATCCGGTGGCGGTGATGGTGACGTTCTATCACTTCGTGCGCGGCGCCCTGCTGCGCATGATGGGCGCCAACGAACCCGGCGCGCCGCTGGTACCGGCGATCAGCGCGGCGCCCATCCGCAAGCGCCCCGGCCGCACGGAATATCAGCGCGCGATCGCCGCCCTGAACGATCGAGGCCAGCTCGAAGTTCGCCTGACCGGGCAGCAAGGTTCTGGCGTGCTGCGCTCCATGAGCGAAGCCAACTGCTTTGTCGTGCTTGGTCATGATCAGGGCCAGGTCAACGCCGGCGACGCCGTGCAGGTGCTGCTCTTCGACGGCCTGGTCTGAGCGGCGTGGCCGCAACGACCCTTGCGCCGCAGGCAATGCGGCATGCTGTCGGTTTTTTGCGTCACCCACAGGGCGCGGGTATCGGCGCATCGGTCGATTCGCTACACTTTGCGCCAGTTTGATTGTTCGGATTTGCCTGAGCTTGAGTAATGCCATGATGACCAAGGAGATTGCCTACCTTCACCCGGCCCACACCGCGCGCGCGCTGGTGCTGGTGTATCTGTGTTTTTCGCTGCCGGTCGTGGGGCTGTTCTTCTTCGTCGGCTTCGTGCGCTACGGTGAACTGCCGACGGTCGTTGTGCTCAGCGGCCTGATCCTGAATGCGCTCGTCGGCTTCGGTGCCCTGTGGCTCGCCTGCCGCGCCTACAACTGGGTGGCGGCGCGTTTCGGCGGTATCGAAATCGTGCTGCGCGACGTGCCCGAAGAAGCCTGATCCCAGGTGTCTGGCCAGACAAGAAGGGGCGGAAATTTCCGCCCCTTTGCTTTTGCTGACGCGCGTTACTCCGCTTCGGTTTCGTCGTCGACCGGCGACGCGGTTCCCAGGCCCAGTACGTTCTGCGCCGAGTCGCTCGGCAACGCTTCCACTGCCTTGAGCTTGCGGTTCATCTGGCGCGTACGCACTTCGGCTTGCTCGATGTTGCTGACGGCGCGCTCGAGCGTTTTCTTGGTCGCGGCCAGCACGTCACCGAACTTGCCGAATTCGCTCTTGACCGCGCCGAGGACCTGCCACACCTCGCTGGAGCGCTTTTCCAGCGCCAGCGTACGGAACCCCATCTGCAGGCTGTTCAGGATGGCGGTCAGCGTGGTCGGCCCTGCCACCGTCACGCGGAATGTGCGCTGCAATGCGTCCGTCAGGCCCGGGCGGCGCAACACCTCGGCATACAGGCCCTCAGTCGGCAGGAAGAGGATCGCAAAGTCGGTGGTGGCGGGCGGCGCGATGTACTTCTCGTGGATGGTTTGCGCTTCCTTGCGGACCGCCACCTCGAGTTCGCGGCTGGCAGCCGCGGCGGCTTCCGCGTCGGCGCGTTCCTGTGCGTCGACCAGGCGCTCGTACTGCTCCTTCGGAAACTTGGCGTCGATGGGCAGCCAGACGGTGGCGTCGCGGTCGGCATCGGTCTTGCCAGGCAGGCGGATCGCAAATTCGACGCGGGCGCCGGTACCACGCACGGTCTCGACGTTCTTGTCGTACTGCTCGGGCGTGAGCATCTGCTCGAGCAGCATCTCGAGCTGGACTTCGCCCCACGTGCCGCGCGTCTTCACGTTGGTCAGCACCTTCTTCAGGTCGCCCACGCCCTGGGCCAGTGCCTGCATTTCGCCCAGGCCGCGGTGCACCTGTTCGAGCCGGTCCGACACCAGCTTGAACGATTCGCCCAGGCGCTGTTCGAGCGTGGCATGCAGCTTCTCGTCCACGGTGCGGCGCATCTCGTCGAGCTTGATCGCGTTGTTGGCCTCGATGTCCTTGAGCTTCTGCTCGAGCGTGGCCCGCACCTCCGACAGGCGGCGCTCGTTGCCTTCGGCCAGCTGGGCGAGCTGCTGCTGCATCGTGTCGCCAAACCGGCGCAGCGCGTTGCCCTGCTCTTCGCGGGCCTGCTGGGCCTGCTGGTGCAGGCTCTGGCGCACGGCTTCGAGCTGCTGAGTATTCGTCTCGGTCAGCTTCGTGAGCTGCTGGGCGAACGTGTCGATCTGGTTGTTCTGCAGCGTGGCGACGCTGGTCAGCTGCGTGGCCAGCACCTGCTGGAACTGCCCGAGCTGCTGGGTCACGTCGCTGCGTCCGATGCGCGCGGTTTCGCCGATCTCGCCGCGCAATTCGCGTTCGATGCGCTCGTTGCCACGCGCCAGCTCTTCGCGCAGCGCATTGAACATCGGCGACACATCATGCGTTGCCGGGCGTGACACGCCGCGCCAGATCAGCACACACAGCACGGCCACCACGGCCACGCCAAGCAAGGTCAGAAGAGCCATCCAATCCATACGGGCGTTCGATCAGGCAGAGGTGCGCCGCACGGCCAGCGCATCCGGGTTCAAAAGGTTGGGCGGCTGCCCGGCGTGCGGCCCAAAGCCGAGCGCCGCGATCAGGTTGTCCGCCGCGAGGTTCGCCATGCCCAGGCGCGTGCCATGCGTGGCACTGGCGATATGCGGCGTGAGCGCGACATGCTCGGCCTCCAGCAGCGCCGGATGCACCTTCGGCTCTCCCTCGTATACGTCGAGGCCCGCTGCGAAGATGCGCTTCTCGGCCAGTGCCTGCGCCAGCGCCGCATCATCGACGATGCCGCCACGCGCGAGGTTCACCAGCGTCGCGCTCGGCTTCATCTGCGCCAGCTCGGCCGCGCCGATCGCGTGGTGGCTTTCCGGCGAATACGGCAGCACGAGCACGAGATGGTCGGCCTGCCGGAGCAGCGCTTCCTTGCTGACGTAGGTCGCGCGCGTCTGCTGTTCGATCTCGGGCGCGAGGCGGCTGCGGTTGTGGTAGAGCACGCGCATCGAAAAGCCGCTCGCCCGACGCGCCAGCGCCTGGCCGATGCGGCCCATGCCCAGGATGCCCAGCGTGGTGCCATGCACTTCGGCGCCGAGGAACATGTCGTACGTCCAGCGCTTCCAGTGCCCCGCACGCAGCCAGCGCTCGGACTCCGACACACGGCGTGCAGCGGCCATCAGCAGAGCCCAGCCGAAATCGGCCGTCGTCTCGGTCAGGATGTCCGGCGTGTTCGTGGCAAGGATGCCCGCACGCGTCATCGCCGGCAGGTCCAGGTTGTTGTAGCCGACCGCCATGTTGGCGACGGCGCGCAGTGTCGGCACGCGGGTGATGAGATCGGCGTCGATGGTGTCGGCCGCGTTGGCGAGCAGCCCGACCCGGCCCTGCAGGCGCTCGGCCAGCGCTTCGGGCGGAAACACCGCATCGGCCTGGTTGTCGACCACGTCGAAAACTTCGCGCAGCCGCTCCAGCACTTCCGGAAACAGCGCACGCGTCACGAGGATTCCAGGTTTCATTGGTTGCAACCCCGTTCGGTTAGCGGAAGAAGAGGAAGGTCATCAAGACGAAGATCGGTACCAGGATGCCCACCGACCACAGCATGTAGCCAAAGAAGCTCGGCATCTGCAGCCCCCGGCTTTCGGCAATCGCCTTGACCATCAGGTTGGGGGCATTCCCGATGTAGGTGTTGGCCCCCATGAACACGGCGGCCGCTGAAATGGCCGCCAAGGTGGCCGCGCCCTCGCTCATCAGCATCTGCGCATCTCCGCCGGCAGTGTTGAAGAACACGAGATACGTCGGCGCATTGTCCAGGAACGACGACAGCAGGCCCGTGGCCCAGAAGTACATCGCATTGTTGGGCTGCCCCGCACCATCGTTGACCATGCGCACAATGCCCGCGAACGGGCCGTCCACACCTGCCTTGAGCATGGCAATGACGGGCCCGATGGTGATGAAGATGCCGGCGAACAGCTTGCCGACCTCCAGAATGGGCTCCCAGTTGAACTCGTTGCCGGCGCGTGCCCCGGCGGGCGTGAGTCCCAGCGACAGCAGCGCGACCACCACCAGGCCGATGTCGCGCACCGCGTTCTGCAGCAGCACCTCGGTGCCCATGACGTGGAAGGCGATGCCGGGCTTCCACAGGCCGCTCATCAGCACGAGTGCCAGGATGCCGGCCAACAGGACGAAATTGACCTTGCCCTCGAAGCGCAGGGGGCCCGCGTCGTCGGGTGTCGGGTCGGTGATGCCGGGCAGCTCCTCCTTGCCGGCACGGTAGAAGTAGCTGTCGAGCACAAAGAAGATGGCCAGCAACAGCAGCCACATCATCAAGGTCTGGCGCCAGAGATGCTGGGTCGTCCAGAAGAAGTCGACGCCCTGCAGGAAGCCGAGGAAAAGCGGCGGGTCGCCCAGCGGCGTCAGCGCCCCGCCGGCGTTGGCCACCAGGAAGATGAAGAACACGACGACATGGGTGCGATGGCGGCGCACATCGTTTGCGCGCAGCAGCGGACGGATCAGCAGCATGGCTGCGCCCGTCGTTCCCATGATGCTGGCAAGCCCCGTGCCGAGCGCGAGCAGCCCCGTGTTGAGCTTGGGCGTACCGTGCAGGTTGCCCCGAATGCAGATGCCTCCTGCCACCACGTACAGCGCGGCAATCAACGCGATGAACGGGATGTACTCGGCCAGCGCGGCATGCACGACAGATGCGACAGCGGCTTCCCCGCCAAACGCCATCCCGAACGGCACAAGAAACAGCACGGCCCAGGCGGCTGCGATCTTGCCGTAGTGGTCGTGCCACAGCCTGGGCGCCAGCAGCGGGGCGATGGCGATCGACAGCAGAATGCCGGCGAACGGCATGCCCCATGCCAAGGACAGCTGCGCACCGTTGACATCGGCTGCACGCGCCAGGCCACATACAAACAGGAAGACAAGGGGCCAGAGGCGTTTCACGTAGGCGTTCTCCTAAGCACTGGCGCGCTGCGAGGCCACGCGCCGAACAAGCAAAGACGCCAGTGTAAACGCCTGGGGCCTGCCGCCCCGCAAACGTCCATCCAGGTTTGAGGAAACGGCAGGCCCCCGCGAACAAGGCCCAGCAGGCCGACGCGAATGTCAGGCGCCCGACACAACGATCACATGCACGCGATACGGGCCATGTGCGCCCAGCACGATCGTCTGCTCGATATCACCCGTGCGCGACGGCCCGCTGATGACGTTGGTGGCGCGCGGCAGCTCGCCCCGCTCTGCGCGCATCAGCGCATAGGCGTCTTCCAGCGTGGCGACGATGCGCGACTGCGGAACCACGGCGATATGCGTCTCGGGCAGCAGCGCCGTGGAGGCGACGTTCTCCGGCCCCGATAGCAGCATCAGCGAGCCCGTCTCGGCAATCGCGCAGAAGCAGCCCGTGATGCCGACAAGGTCGCCGTGCGCCTGATCGGCTTGCGGCTCGCGGATGGGCGGACGGAACTCGACCGCAATGCCTGCCGCGGCCCAGTCGAGCGACTGCAGCGTCGTCCAGGCCACGGCGCGCGGCGCCAGCCCCAGACCGGACAGATAGCGCGCCGCCGCAGCCGGCACATCGGCCAGCGTGGCAACTGTGTCCAGCGTGGAGGCCATCTTCGTCGCCTGCCCGGCAAAGTGGCCGGCAAGGTTGTCGGGCATCGGCGGGCGCGGACCGGCCGGATGGCGCGCCAGATAATCCGCCACGGCGTCGCGCTCGCCCTGCGTCGGCTGCTCGGGACGATGCTGCGCATTGCGGATGCGCGCGAAGATGGCGTCGCGGGCGCGACTCGTGTCGAGCGGGTCGGCTGGGGTGTCCGGTCGTGTATCCATGGCGGCTCCGAAAGATCGGTCGATTATACGAGCCGTGCGCGCGCCCACCCGGCCGCACCATTGAAACTTATTCGGCGCCCGCGTGAGCCTTATTGCACGCCGAAGACCTGTTTCAGATAGGTCAGATAGGCCGGGTCGTCGCACATCGTCTTCTCGGGTGCGTCCGACAGCTTGGCCACGGGCTGGCCATTGCAGCGGACCATCTTGATGACGATCTGCAGCGGCGTGTACCCGAGGTCGTTGGTGAGGTTCGTCCCCACGCCGAACGCGAGCTTGCAGCGGCCCCGGAAGCGCTCGTACAGGCCGATGACCTTCGGCATGTCAAGGCTGTCGGAAAAGATCAGCGCCTTGGATTTCGGGTCGGTGCGCATGCCTTCGTAGTGCTGGAGCATGCGTTCGCCCCATTCGAACGGGTCGCCCGAGTCATGCCGCACGCCGTCGAAGAGCTTGCAGAAGAACATGTCGAAATCGCGCAGGAAGGCGTCAAAGCCGTAGGTGTCCGACAGGGCGATACCGAGATCGCCGCGGTATTCCTTGGCCCACGTTTCCAGAGCGAACGTCTGGGAATCGCGCAGCCGCGGGCCGAGCGCCTGGCAGGCCTGCAGGTATTCGTGCGCCATCGTGCCCAGCGGCGTCATGCCGTGCTTCATGGCGAAATAGACGTTGCTGGTGCCCGCATACTGGCCGCCGAGCTGCGCGCGCGTCTCGAGCAGCACGTGCTCGTGCCAGGTATGCGAGAAGCGGCGGCGCGTGCCGTAATCGGCAATGCGGCAGTCTTCCAGGCCGGGACGCTGGAGCGTGGCGAGCTTGTCGGTCAGGCGGCGCTTGCCCTCCTCCCACTGCGGATGCGTCTGCGTGCGGCTGAAATAGACCTCGTTGACGATCGCCAGCACCGGCACCTCGAACATGATCGTGTGCAGCCACGGCCCGGCGATGACGATCTCGATCTGCCCGTCGTTGCCGGGCGCAGGGCGCACGTCGATGTATTTTTCGTTGAGGTGGAAGAGGCCGAGAAAATCGACGAAATCGCTCTTGATGAAGCGCAAGCCGCGCAGGTAGTCGAGCTCCGCCTCGGTAAAGCGCAGCGTGCAGAGATGGCGGATTTCCGCACGAATCTCTTCGATGAAGGGCACCAGGTCCACGCCGGTATTGCGACACTTGAAACGGTATTCAACGTGCGCGCCGGGAAAGTGGTGCAGCACCACCTGCATCATCGTGAATTTGTACAGATCGGTGTCGAGCAGCGAGCGGATGATCATCGGATGGCTAAAAAACCCAGGGACTGGGCGTCATGCTAACCGAAGCCCGCCGCAGCGCCAGGTGGGGCGCACAAATCTCCTCCAAAACGCGGCCTTTAGCCGGCGGCGCGGGCGGGGAACCCCTTGATTCCGCTATAATTTCCGGTTTCCGACCGGATTTTTGCACCATGGAAGCAGAACGCCTCAATGCCATCCAGAACACGTTGGCCGACCTGAAGTCGCGCGCCGACGAACTTCGGAGGTATCTTTGACTACGACGTCAAGTCTGAACGTCTAGCCGAAGTCGACAAAGAGCTCGAAGACCCCGAGGTCTGGAACGACCCGAAACGCGCCCAGGAACTGGGCCGCGAGAAGAAATCGCTTGAGAACGTCGTGCTGGCGCTGACCAAGCTGGACGCAGACCTCACCGGCGCCGCCGAGCTGTTCGAGCTGGCCCGCGAGGAAGGCGACGACGACACCATCGAAGCCATCGAGGCCGACACCGCCGGCATGCGCGCCATCGTCGAAGACATGGAATTCCGCCGCATGTTCTCTGGCCCGATGGACGCCGCCAATTGCTTCATCGACATCCAGGCCGGCGCCGGCGGCACCGAGGCGTGCGACTGGGCGTCGATGCTGCTGCGCCAGTACCTGAAGTACTGCGAACGCAAGGGCTTCAAGACCGAAGTGCTGGAAGAGTCCGAAGGCGACGTGGCCGGCATCAAGAGCGCATCGATCAAGGTCGAAGGCGAATACGCGTTCGGCTTCCTGCGCACCGAGACCGGCGTGCACCGCTTGGTGCGCAAGTCGCCGTTCGACTCCGCGGGGGGCCGGCACACGTCGTTCTCGTCGATCTTCGTGTATCCGGAAGTCGACGACTCGATCGAGATCGAGATCAACCCGGCGGACCTGCGCGTCGATACGTACCGCGCATCCGGCGCCGGCGGCCAGCACATCAACAAGACAGATTCTGCCGTGCGGATCACGCACATCCCGACCGGTATCGTCGTGCAGTGCCAGAACGACCGCTCGCAGCACCGCAACCGCGCCGAGGCGATGACGATGCTGAAGTCTCGCCTGTACGAGCACGAGCTGCGCAAGCGCCAGGCCGAGGCCGACAAGCTCGAAGCCTCCAAGACCGACGTGGGCTGGGGCCACCAGATCCGCTCGTACGTGCTGGACCAGAGCCGCATCAAGGACCTGCGCACGAACGTGGAAATCTCCAACACGCAGAAGGTGCTGGACGGCGATCTCGATGCCTTCATCGAGGCGAGCCTGAAGCAAGGCGTCTGACCTCCAAGGCGAGCACCATGGCTGACACGTCCCTGTTCATCGTGACCGGCGCCTCCCGCGGCCTCGGCGCCGCGCTGGTCCAGGCGCTGATGCAGCCCGGCAATCGCCTCGTCTGCGCGGCGCGCGGCGACAACGCCGAACTTCGCGCGCAGGCGTCGGCAGCCGGCGTGGCGCTCGACTGGCATCAGGTCGACCTCTCCGACGCGCATGCCGCGGAGGCGTGGATGACCAAGACGCTGGCCGCCCTGCCCGCCCATCAGAACGTGACGCTGGTGCTCAATGCCGGCGCCGTCGAGCCGATCGGCGCGATCGACATGCTGCGCGCCGACACGCTGCTGCCGCACCTGCAACTGAACCTGGCCGGCCCCATGGCGCTGACGGCCGCCCTGCTGCGCGGCACCGCCGGCTGGAATGCGCAGCGCCGCGTGCTGGCGATCTCGTCGGGCGCCGCGCGCCGCCCGATCGCCGGCTGGGCTGCGTATTGCACCGGCAAGGCGGGGCTCGACATGTTCGTGCGCGCCATCAACGCGGATGGCGATGCCAGCGTACGGGCCGTGGCACTGGCCCCCGGCGTCATCGACACCGACATGCAGCGCACGATCCGCGGCGCAAGCTTTGCCGGCGTGCAGCGCTTCCGCGACCTGCATGCGCACGGAGAACTGGTTTCGCCACAGGACGCTGCCGCGCGCATCGCCGCTTACCTTGCCCGCCCTGACTTTGGTGCGACCGAACTCGACGACCTGCGTCACTACGCGTAACCCGCACGCCTGACACGACTTTCCTCTCTTCCCCATCATGACCGAACAGAACAACGCGGCCGAATCGAACGCCGCCGTGCCCGCGCAGGACGACAACAAGATCATCGCCGAGCGCCGCGAGAAGCTGGCCGAGATCCGGCAGCAAGGCGTCGCCTTTCCCAACGATTTCCGCCCGACGCATCGCGCTGCCGAGCTGCACGCCCAGTACGGCGCGCTCGAGCAAGCCGCGCTGGAAGCCGAGCCGGTCCAGGTTGCCGTGGCCGGCCGCATGATGCTCAAGCGCGTGATGGGCAAGGCCAGCTTTGCCACCGTGCAGGACAGCACCGACCGCATCCAGTTCTACATCAGCCGCGACGCGGTGGGCGAAGACGTCTACGCCAGCTTCAAGAAGTGGGATCTCGGCGACATCGTAGCCGCGCGCGGCACGCTGATGAAGACGAAGACCGGCGAACTGTCGGTGGCGGTGACGGAGCTGCGCCTGCTCTCCAAGAGCCTGCGCCCGCTGCCCGGCGACTACTACGGCCTGGCCGACCAGGAGCAGAAGTACCGCCAGCGCTACGTGGACCTGATCGTCTCGAAAGAAACGCGCGAGACGTTCCGCGCCCGCACAAAGGCCATCGCCTCGCTGCGCAACTTCATGGCCGGCAACGGCTTCATGGAAGTCGAGACGCCGATGCTGCACCCGATTCCAGGCGGCGCGGCAGCCAAGCCGTTCATCACGCATCACAACGCGCTGGACATGCAGATGTTCCTGCGCATCGCGCCCGAGCTGTACCTCAAGCGCCTGATCGTCGGCGGCTTCGAGCGCGTGTACGAGATCAACCGCAACTTCCGTAACGAGGGCGTGTCGCCGCGACACAACCCCGAGTTCACGATGATGGAGTTCTACGCGGCCTACACGGACTACCGCTGGCTGATGGACTTCACCGAGCAGCTGATCCGGCAGGCCGCCATCGACGCCTCGGGCACCGCCACGCTGACTTACCAGGGCCGCGAGCTGGACCTGTCCAAGCCGTTCCATCGCCTGACGATCACGCAGGCCATCCAGAAGTACGCCCCGCAGTACACCGATGCGCAACTGGCCGATGCCGACTTCCTGCGTGCCGAACTCAAGAAGTTCAAGATCGACACCAACGCCCCGCAGTTCCGGAATGCCGGCCTAGGCACGCTGCAGCTCGTGCTGTTTGAAGAGACGGCCGAATCGCAACTGTGGGAGCCGACGTTCATCATCGACTACCCGGTCGAAGTGTCGCCGCTGGCACGCGGCTCCGACACGCTGCCCGGCATCACCGAGCGCTTCGAGCTGTTCATCACCGGCCGCGAAATCGCCAACGGCTTCTCCGAGCTGAATGACCCGGAAGACCAGGCCGAGCGCTTCCGCAAGCAGGTCGAACAGAAGGACGCGGGCGATGAAGAAGCCATGTTCTATGACGCCGACTACATCCGCGCGCTGGAATACGGCATGCCCCCGACCGGCGGCTGCGGCATCGGCATCGACCGCCTCGTGATGCTGTTGACCGACAGCCCGAACATCCGCGACGTGATCCTCTTCCCGCACCTGCGCCGCGAAGATTGATCGGCGCGACGACGCACCGCCAACGCCCCTTCGGGGGCGTTTTTGCTGTGCTTTCACCCCGCCATTTGTAACATCCGCACCGGTTCACACTGTGAGATGAAGCGCGACATCCCCTTGATTTTTCAAAGGAAAATGGTGCTACAGATGCTTACAAATTAAAACGGCATCCGTTCGGGCGATCGACCAAACTGTGATCATCGAAGGGCCGCACCGATCACGGCCGCAGGAGAACGATGATGAACAACAACATCCAGCCGAACGCAGGTCAAACATACGGTGGCACGTCCCCGGGGCAGGTGCCTCCGTCGCCGCGCCGCATGCACCCGCTGATGACGACGGCCGCCGTGGCCGTGATCATCGCCAGCCTGACGGCGGTGGCCGCCATCACCGGTGTGCTGCCCACGTCGAAGGCGACCCAGGGCAGTACCGATCCGAACGTCGCTGCGCAGTCGACGACGGCGGCCCCCGGCGCTTCCACGACGCCGATGGCGCTCGCAGCACCGGGCCAGACCACGCAGCCGAACCAGGCTGCGCCGTACCCCCCTCAGACCGTGGCCACGCCGCCGTCGCCGACACACCAGCCGGCCTATGCCGAACGCGCTCCCTCGGCGGCACCCCGCTACGCACAGACGCCACCGCGTCCGGCCGCCAGCCCGTATACCGGTCACGTGACGTCGGTGACGCCGATCACCACGCAGGGCAAGGAGACCGGCCTGGGCATGATCGGCGGTGCGGTGGTGGGCGGCCTGCTGGGCAACCAGATCGGCCGCGGCAATGGCCGTACGCTGGCCACGGTGGCCGGCGCGGTGGGCGGCGGCTATGCCGGCCACGTGGCGGAAAACCACTACAGCCGCGATACGCAATACCGTGTGAACGTGCGCATGGACAACGGTACGAGCCGCAGCTTTACCTACAAGGCCGCCCCGGGCTTCCAGCCTGGCGACCGTGTGCATATCGAGAACGGCACGCTGGTGGCAGGCTGATCCGCGCTCCGCTTCATCCCAAAGAAAAACCGGCCTTCGGGCCGGTTTTTTCATGTCCGCAAAAAGCGAGGCGAGCGTTCATTCCGCCGCTTCGTCAATCCACGCCTGCTGGATCGCTTCAAGAAACTTTTCGCCGCCGCGCTTGTGGTCGTCGTCAAAGCCTTCCAGGCCGACGACCTTGTTGTGCAGGTCCACGAAGTTCAGGCGCGTCGGATCGACGTCGGGGTACTTGTCGTACAGCGCTTCGGCAATCTGCTGAATGTCGTTCCATTTCATGATGAGCTCCCTCTCCACGGCGCCGTACGGCTTAGTGGTTTTCTTTGGCGTGGTTGATCGTGTATTTCGGGATCTCGATGGTGAGATCCTCGTCTGCCACCCTCGCCTGGCACGACAGGCGCGAATTGGGCTCCAGGCCCCAGGCCTTGTCGAGCAGGTCCTCTTCCTTTTCCGAAGCCTCCTCCAGCGAGTCGAAACCTTCGCGCACGACCACGTGGCACGTGGTGCAGGCACATGACTTTTCGCAAGCGTGCTCGATCTCGATGTCGGCGCCCAGCAGCGCATCACAGATGCTCGTGCCGGTCTTGGCTTCAATCACGGCGCCCTCGGGGCAGTATTCGACGTGGGGCAGGACGACGATTTGTGGCATGAAAAACTCGGTCGATGAATGGGGTTGGGGGGCCGGCTGCCAGCGATCAGCCGAGCTCTTCGATACGTTTGCCGGAAAGCGCCGCGCGGATGCTGCGATCCATGCGGCGCGCGGCGAATTCGTCGGTGCCGTGCGAGAGCGCGTCGACGGCGTCCTTGATGGCGCGGTGGTCTTCGCCCTGCATGGTGGTGCGCAGCGCGGCCATCTGGGCATCGACCGCGGCGCGCTCCTCGGCCGAGAGCAGATCGCCGTCGGCCTCCAGCGCATGCGACAGCGCCTCGAGCAGGCGCTCGCCTTCGACACGCTCTTCCGCCAGCGCACGCCGGCGCATGTCGTCTTCGGCAGACTGGAAGCCCTCCTGCAGCATGCGGGCGATGTCGTCATCGGCCAGACCATACGACGGCTTCACGGTGATCGATGCCTCCACGCCGGAGACCGTCTCGCGCGCCGACACCGACAGCAGGCCGTCCGCATCGACCTGATACGTCACGCGGATGCGCGCGGCGCCGGCCACCATCGGCGGAATGCCGCGCAGCTCGAAGCGCGCAAGCGACCGGCAGTCGCTGGCCAGTTCGCGCTCGCCCTGCAGCACGTGGATCGCCATCGCCGTCTGGCCGTCCTTGAAGGTGGTGAACTCCTGCGCGCGCGCCACGGGAATCGTGCTGTTGCGCGGGATGATCTTCTCGACCAGGCCGCCCATCGTCTCGACGCCGAGCGACAGCGGGATCACGTCGAGCAACAGCCAGTCTTCGCCCGGTGCGCGATTGCCCGCCAGCAAGTTGGCCTGCATGGCCGCGCCGATGGCGACGACCTGATCCGGGTCGAGGTTCGTGAGCGGCGTACGGCCGAACAACTGCGCCACCGCCCGCCGGATGATCGGCATGCGCGTCGCCCCGCCAACCAGCACCACGCCCTTCACGTCGTCCACCGTGACACCGGCATCGCGCAGCGCGCGGCGCACCGGTGCGATGGTTTTCTGCACGAGGTTGGCGGTCAGTTCAGCGAAGGTCTCGGCGGTCAGCACGAGGTGCACGGTCTCGCCAGTGGAGAGCATCGCGTCGATCTCCGTGCTGTCGGCGGTGGAAAGCCACTCCTTGGCCGCACGCGCCTTGTTCAGCAGCAGGCGGGTGTCTTCGGCAGACAGTGGCTGCAGACCGGCCTGCTCGACGATCCAGCACACGATGCGCTGGTCGAAATCGTCGCCGCCGAGCGCCGAGTCACCACCCGTGGACATCACCTCGAAGACGCCCTTGGTCAGCTTGAGCACGGAGATGTCGAACGTGCCGCCACCGAGGTCGTAGACGGCATAGACGCCCTCGGCCGCGTTGTCCAGGCCATAGGCGATGGCGGCGGCGGTCGGCTCATTGAGCAGGCGCAGCACGTTCAGGCCGGCCAGTCGGGCGGCATCCTTGGTGGCCTGGCGCTGCGCATCGTCAAAGTAGGCCGGCACGGTGATGACGGCGCCGACGAGTTCATCGCCGAGCGTGTCTTCCGCGCGCTGGCGCAGCGTCGCGAGGATTTCCGCCGACACCTCCACGGGGCTCTTCACGCCCGCCACGGTCTTGAGCTGCACCATGCCCGGCGCATCGACGAAGTCGTACGGCGTGTTCTCGATGTGGGACACGTCCTTCAGGCCGCGGCCCATGAAGCGCTTGACCGAGACGATGGTGTTCTTCGGATCGCGCACGGCTTCGGCCTGCGCCTTGTAGCCGACGTGCGCGGTGCCGTCAGCCAGATAGCGCACCACCGACGGCAGCAACGGGCGGCCCTGATCGTCGGGCAGCACCTCCGGCACGCTGCTGCGCACGGAAGCCACCAGCGAGTTGGTCGTGCCCAGGTCGATGCCGACCGCCAGACGGCGCTGGTGCGGTGCGGGCGATTCGCCGGGTTCGGAAATCTGCAGTAAAGCCATGGGAGTGTCTCGATTGCGCGGGGCGGATGCCGGGCAGGCAAACCCGGCATTGTCGCAAATTCTGGGTTCTAGTCTTCCAGCCGGTCGATCGCCTCGGCGGTGTCGTGTTCGATCTTTTCGATGAACATCAACTGGCGCACCGCATCGGCCGCCGCAGCGTCATTGCCACCGCCGTTGAGCAGACCGGCCAGCGCCGCATAGCGGCCGCGTTTTTCCTTGCGCAGCATGCCGAGCAGCGCGTCGAGCGCATCCACGTCACGGCCAGCCTTGGCGTCGTCCAGCGATTCGCGCCACTCCATCTGCTGCATCAGGAAGCCAGGCGGCATGGCGGTGTTGTTCTCCGCCTGCACGTCGATGCCGCGAAGGTGCAGCAGATACGTCGCGCGCTTGAGCGGATCACGCAGTGTCTGATACGCCTCGTTGGCACGCGTGGCCCACTGCATCGCGACACGGCGCTCGGCGTCGCCCGCGTGTGCATAGCGGTCCGGATGCGCCTGCGATTGCACAGTGCGGTACGCAGCGTTCAGCGCGTCGTCGTCGACCTCGAAATGCTCGGGCAGGCCGAAGAGGGAGAAATGCGTATCGCTCGGATTCATGAATAAAAAAAGCGGCCGCGCCGCCTTGTTGCTATTCGATCGGTTGACCTGGCGGTTCACCCCGATCGCACTTCAGGCATTCCACCACCACGCCGATCCTGCCCGCGCGCCCCGCCTCGGTCTCAGTCCAGGGCCGCTGCTGCCAGGGCGGGTCGTGGCGCATGTGCTGCCCGTGCCCGCAGGCGAGACGAGCGACCCAGTGGCCTTCCTCGTCGCGCTCGAACCCGACAATCGCCTGCTTCAATGCCTCACACGCGGAAGGACTCGCCGCAACCGCACTCGTCCTTCACGTTCGGGTTGTTGAAGCGGAAGCCCTCGTTCAGCCCTTCGCGTGCGTAGTCCAGTTCGGTGCCATCGATGTACGGCAGGCTCTTCGGATCGACGATCACCTTGATGCCGTTGGATTCGAAGACCTGATCTTCAGCGGCGATCTCATCCGCATATTCGAGCTTGTATGCCAGGCCCGAGCAACCGGTGGTCTTCACGCCCAGGCGCAGGCCCACGCCCTTGCCGCGGCGGGCGAGGTAGCGGGACACGTGCTGTGCAGCTTTATCGGTCAGGGTGATCATGCGACTTCCTTCCAATCAGTGCGACTCAGGCAACCTTCTGCTCGGCGGCGGCGCCGTGCTTTTCCCTGTAGTCGGCCACGGCCGCCTTGATGGCGTCTTCGGCCAGGATCGAGCAGTGAATCTTCACCGGCGGCAGCGCGAGTTCTTCGGCGATCTGCGTGTTGCGGATCTCAAGTGCCTGGTCCAGCGTCTTGCCCTTGACCCACTCCGTCACCAGCGAGGACGAGGCGATGGCCGAGCCGCAGCCGTACGTCTTGAACTTCGCGTCTTCGATCACGCCCTGCTCGTTCACCTTGATCTGCAGCTTCATCACGTCGCCGCAGGCCGGTGCGCCGACCATGCCCGTGCCGACCGTCTCGTCGCCCTTCTCGAACGAACCGACGTTGCGCGGGTTTTCGTAGTGATCCAGAACCTTGTTGCTGTAAGACATCTCACACCTCTTTCAATCGTTGGCTGGCGCGCAAGCGCCGTGATCCGTTGTCCGTCAAACGCCGCGCTCAGTGCGCCGCCCATTGAATGCTGTTCAGGTCCACGCCGTCCTTGTACATCTCCCACAGCGGGGACAGGTCGCGCAGCTTGCCGATCTTGCTCTTGAGCAGTTCGACCACGTAGTCGATTTCTTCTTCCGTGGTGAAACGGCCGACCGTGAAGCGGATCGAGCTGTGCGCCAGCTCGTCGTTGCGGCCCAGCGCACGCAGCACGTAGGAGGGCTCGAGCGATGCCGATGTGCAGGCCGAACCCGATGACACGGCCACATCCTTGATCGCCATGATCAGCGACTCCCCTTCCACGAAGTTGAAGCTGATGTTCAGGTTGTGCGGCACACGGTGCTCCATGTCGCCGTTCACGTACACCTCCTCCATCGTGTTCAGGCCGCGATACAGGCGATCGCGCAGCATGCGGATGCGCTCGTTCTCGGTCGCCATTTCTTCCTTGGCGATGCGGAAGGCTTCACCCATGCCGACGATCTGGTGCGTCGCCAGCGTGCCCGAACGCATGCCACGCTCGTGGCCGCCGCCGTGCATCTGTGCCTCGATGCGGATGCGCGGCTTGCGACGCACGTACAGTGCACCGATACCCTTCGGGCCATACGTCTTGTGTGCCGAGAACGACATCAGGTCCACCTTCAGCTTCTGCAGGTCGATCTCCACCTTGCCGGTGGCCTGCGCAGCGTCGACGTGGAAGATCACGCCCTTCTCGCGGCAGATCTCGCCCAGCGTCTCGATGTCCTGGATGACGCCGATCTCGTTGTTCACCATCATCACCGAGGCGAGGATGGTGTCGGGGCGGATGGCTTGCTTGAAGACTTCGATGTCGAGCAGGCCGTTGTCCTTCACGTCGAGGTAGGTCACCTCGAAGCCCTGGCGCTCCAGTTCGCGCATCGTGTCGAGCACGGCCTTGTGCTCGGTCTTGACCGTGATGAGGTGCTTGCCCTTGGTGCTATAGAAATTTGCGGCGCCCTTGATCGCCAGGTTGTCGGATTCCGTGGCACCGGACGTCCACACGATCTCGCGCGGATCGGCATTCACGAGCGCCGCGACCTGCTCGCGCGCCGTTTCGACGGCCTTTTCAGCTTCCCAGCCAAACGGGTGGCTGCGCGAGGCGGGGTTGCCAAAGCTCTCACGCAGGTACGGGATCATCTTGTCGACCACGCGCGGGTCCACCGGCGTCGTCGCGGAATAGTCCATGTAGATGGGAAGTTGCAAGGTGCTCATATCTTGTCTGCCTTATGTGGGGGCGATGTTCTATGTGCGGGACCGGCTTCGTGGCCAGCCTCACGCCTGCGCAATCAGGCAATCACGATTGCGCCAGGCTGAAGACGGAGTTGACCAGCGGCGCGCGCTTGACCGGCTCGGCCGGCACGGCAGCAGCCGGCGCCTCGGCCGACCGTGCGCGGGCCGGTGTGCGCTCGCGGCGCGCCGGACGCGCATCACGCATATCCTGGATCACTTCGGGCTGACGTTCGCGTTGCTGGTCGACGAGGTTCTGCAGCGATACCGAATCGAGGTACTCGACCATCTTCTGGTTCAGCGTGGCCCACAGGTCATGCGTCATGCAGCGGCCCGCGTGGCCGTTGTGTTCCTCGCCGCCGCAGTTGCCCTTGCCGCCGCACTGGGTGGCGTCGAGCGGTTCATCGACCGCAATGATGATGTCGGCCACGGTGACGTCGTCCGCGCGGCGCGCCAGGCTGTAACCGCCACCCGGACCGCGCACGCTCTCAACGATCTCGTGGCGGCGCAGCTTGCCGAACAGCTGTTCCAGATACGACAGCGAAATCTTCTGCCGCTGGCTGATGCCGGCCAGCGTGACCGGACCCTGCTCTTGGCGCAGCGCCAAGTCAATCATGGCGGTGACCGCAAAGCGGCCTTTGGTGGTCAATCTCATGGGCGTCGGGGAAATACCTGATCGTTTTGCTCAAGTATAAAGGAACCCGACAAAATCGGTCAACTAAGGTGTCGGGGGAATGCCGCGTCGCAGCAAGGGGATTTGCCGGACCCGCAAACGGGGCGACCGCGCGGCAGGCCGTATTGTGGACCAAAACAATCAACTACGTCGGATAGGGCTATCCCGCCACATCGTGCACCGCAGCTTGCGATTGCCATGCGCCAGCGCCGTGCACCGCGGGTTTTTCCTTAGGTGGGCACAACACAAATTCATTGACTTTTGTTACGCGGCGCCCGAGACTCTCTGATGCGCAAACGTTTGCGAACGACGCGGCGCGATTGCCCTTTAGAACGCCTTACGGCGCACGGGCGGTCGACGACCGCACCCACCGCCCAAGACAGGCCTCTTCCTGGAGGAGACACCATGGATATCCGCCGTCGCCGCGCCTTGCAACTTGGCGCGGGCTCTGCCTTAGCTCTTGCCCTGCCGCTGCCGTTTTCGCTGGCCCGCGCTGCCAACCAGCCGCCGAAGGTCGCGCTGGTGATGAAGTCGCTGGCCAACGAATTCTTCGTCACGATGGAGAACGGGGCGCGCAAGCACCGGCAGGAACACGCATCGGAGTACAGCCTGCTGTGCACCGGCATCCGCGACGAGACCGATACCGGCGGCCAGATTCGCCTGGTCGAGCAGATGATCGTTTCGCGCGTGGATGCGCTGGTGCTGGCACCCGCCGATTCCAAGGCGCTGGTGCCAGTCATCAAGAAGGCCGTGGACGCCGGCATCCTGGTGATCAACATCGATAACCGGCTGGACCCTGAAGCGCTCAAGGAGAAGGGGCTGAATGTGCCGTTCGTGGGGCCCGACAACCGCAAGGGCGCGCGGCTGGTCGGCGACTTCGTCGCCAAGTCGCTCAAGCCGGGCGATGCGGTGGGCATCATCGAGGGCATTCCGACCACCACCAACGCACAGCAGCGCACCGCCGGCTTCAAGGACGCCGCACAGGCCGCCAAGCTGAAGATCGTCAGCGTGCAGTCGGGCGAGTGGGAGATCGACAAGGGCAACCGGGTCGCCGCCGCCATGCTGCGCTCGCAGCCGGACCTGAAGGCACTGCTGTGCGGCAACGACAACATGGCGATTGGGGCTGTGTCTGCGGTGCGGGCGGCCGGCAAGACCGGCAAGGTGTCGATCGGCGGGTATGACAACATCGCGGCCATCAAGGCGATGCTGGCCGACGGGCGCGTGGCCGCCACCGCTGACCAGCACGCCGATCAGCAGGCCGTCTACGGCATCCAGACCGCGTTGAAGGCGCTGGCCGCGAAGACGCCGCAAGCGCAGCTTGGCGGCGTGATCGAGACGCCGGTGGACCTCGTGACCCGCAGCTAAGAGACAGGCCAGCCGCCGCCAGCCATGCTCTCCGTGAACGAAGCCCATCCGCCGCTGCTGCGCGTTTCCGCTGTCAGCAAGCACTACGCCGGTCCTGTGCTGCGCGAGATCGATCTGGACGTGCGCGCGGGCGAGGTGCTCGCGCTCACCGGTGAAAACGGCGCGGGCAAGAGCACGTTGTCCAAGATCCTGTGCGGCCTCGAGAAGGCGACCACGGGCTCGATGACGCTGGGCGGCATTGAATACGCGCCGTCCTCGCGCAGCGCCGCCGAAGCGCTGGGCGTGCGCATGGTCCTGCAGGAACTCAGCATGGTCCCCACGCTCACGGTGGCGGAAAACCTGTTCCTCGGCGCGTTGCCGCGTCGGCTCGGCTTCGTCGACCGCGCAGCGCTGCACCGCCAGGCCCGGGACGCGCTGGCACGCGTCGGCCTGAACCTCGACCCCGCGACCCCCGTGCACACGCTCGGCATCGGCCATCGGCAGATGATCGAGATTGCGCGCGCGCTGGCCGGCGCCTGCCGCGTGCTGATCCTCGATGAACCGACCGCGATGCTGAGCGCCCACGAAAGCGCGACCCTGTTCGAGCGCATCGACGCGCTGCGCCGCGAAGGCGTGGCCATCGTGTATATCTCGCACCGGCTGGACGAACTGGCGCGCGTTGCCGACCGCATCGTCGTGCTGCGCGATGGCAAGCTGATCACCGATGCGCCCGCCGGGAGCGTCACGCAGGACGCGCTGATCCAGGCGATGGTGGGGCGAGACGTCCCGGCTGCATCGGACGCCAACCGCGCCGCACGCGGCCCGCGGCCGGGCAACGGTGCGCCGGCGCTGCGCGTGAACGGCCTGACGCGTGCGCCGGCCGTGCGCGACGTGAGCTTCGACGTGGCGCCCGGCGAGATCTTCGGCATTGCCGGCCTTGTGGGCGCCGGCCGCACGGAGCTGCTCCGGCTGATTTTCGGCGCGGACCGCGCGGACGCCGGCACCATCGAAGTGGGCTCGCCGCCCACGCCCGTGCGCATCCACTCCCCCCGCGATGCGGTACGCCACGGCATCAGCCTGCTCACCGAAGACCGCAAGGATGAGGGCCTGCTGCTGCCTCTGCCGATCACCGCCAACATTGCGCTGGGCAACATGCCCGCCGTGACGCAGCGCGGGCGTCTGCAGCCCGTGCGCGAACGCGCGCTGGCGCAGCGGCACATCCAGGCACTGCGCATCCGCTGCGCGGGGGCCGATCAGCCCGTCGGCGAACTTTCCGGCGGCAATCAGCAGAAAGTCGCGATCGCCCGCTGGCTGGAGCGCGACACGCCCGTCATGCTCTTCGACGAACCCACGCGCGGCGTGGACGTCGGCGCCAAGTTCGACATCTACGCCCTGCTCGAGGCGCTCGCCGTGCGCGGCAAGGCGCTCGTGGTGGTGTCCAGCGACCTGCGCGAGCTCATGCAGCTGTGCGACCGCATTGGCGTCATGCGCGGCGGCCGTCTCACACACATCTTCCAACGCGGCCAGTGGAGCCAGGACGCTCTGCTCGCCGCCGCTTTCGGTGAAGCCGATGCATCGATCACCCCTTCCCCGGAGACCGCCGATGCGCTCTGATTCCACCGTGCCCAACGCGCCCGAACCGACGTCCGGCACACGCGCCGCATT
Organism: Ralstonia sp. RL; assembly: GCF_001683835.1. NCBI lineage: Bacteria > Pseudomonadati > Pseudomonadota > Betaproteobacteria > Burkholderiales > Burkholderiaceae > Ralstonia > Ralstonia sp. RL. Next base: position 74,883 of record NZ_LWRX01000250.1, read on the forward strand.
CGGCATGTCGCTGGGCACCATCGGCGGGCTTCTGCTCGCGCTGGCGGCCATGCTGGTGCTGTTCAGCACGCTGTCGCCGACATTCTTTTCGCTACCGACCTTCACCACCATCGCCAACGAGATTCCCGACCTGCTCGTGATGGCCGTCGGCATGACGTTCACCCTGATGATCGGCGGCATCGATCTGTCGGTCGGCTCGGTGCTGGCGCTGGCGGCATCGGTGCTGTCGGTCGCCATGACCCAGCTCGGCTGGGGCGTGTTGCCGGCGGCGCTCGCCGGTGTGTTGCTCGCCACCGCGGCCGGCTCGCTGACCGGCGCGGTGACGGTGCACTGGGGCATCCCTTCGTTCATCGTGTCGCTGGGCGTGCTCGAGATGGCGCGCGGCCTCGCCTACAGCCTCACCGATTCGCGCACGGTGTACATCGGCAGCGCGGTCGACTGGCTGGCGAGCCCCGTGGCACTGGGCGTGGCGCCGTCGTTCCTGATTGCGATTGCGGTGACGGTCGTCGGCCAGATCGTGCTGACGCGCACGGTGTTCGGGCGCTACCTCGTTGCCATCGGTACCAATGAAGAAGCCGTGCGGCTGGCCGGCGTGAACCCGCGGCCCTACAAGGTCGCCGTGTTCGCGCTGATGGGTCTGCTCGCGGGCCTGGCCGCGCTGTTCCAGGTGTCGCGCCTGGAAGCGGCGGACCCGAACGCCGGCGTCGGCATGGAGCTGCAGGTGATTGCCGCGGTGGTCATCGGCGGCACGAGCCTGATGGGCGGCCGCGGGTCGGTCTTGCGTACGCTGTTCGGCGTACTGATCATCTCGGTGCTCGAATCCGGCCTGGCGCAGATCGGCGCGACGGAACCCACCAAGCGCGTCATCACGGGCGCCGTCATCGTCGCGGCCGTGGTCATGGACACCTATCGCAGCCGGAGCAACCGGACCAAGCCACACTGAGAGACAGAGGAGCACGACATGGCAACCATCAAGGACGTAGCCGCACTGGCCGGGGTTTCGTTCACCACCGTCTCGCACGTCATCAACAACACCAGACCGGTGAACGCCGAAACCCGCAAGCGCGTGGAAGACGCCATCCGTGCGACGCGCTACGTGCCCAGCGCCGTGGCGCGCTCGCTCAAGCACCGCACCACGCGCACCATCGGCGTGCTCGTGCCCACCGCCACCAACCCGTACTTTGCGGAACTGGCGCGCGGCATTGAAGACGTGTGCGCGGCCGCCGGCTACAGCGTCATCCTGTGCAACTCCGACGACGACCCCCGCAAGCAGCGCGACTACCTGCGCGTGCTCATGGAAAAGCGCGTCGACGGCATCATCGTGAGCAGCGCCGGCCCCGACAATGCGCTGACCGATGCGCTGGGCGAATCGTCCCTGCCCGTGGTGATGGTCGACCGCCCGACCGAAGGCATCCAGGCTGACCAGGTGCAGATCGATCACGAGGAAGGCGCGTACCTGGCGACCCGACACCTGCTGGAACTCGGGCACCGGCGCATTGCGTGCATCAGTGGGCCATCGGAGCTGAGCGTGACGGCGGGCCGACTGGCCGGCTTTCACCGTGCGCTGCGCGAAGCGGGCGTGCCGGAAACCTCGGCCCGCATTGCCGAGGGCGATTTCACCAGCCCCGGCGGCTATCGCGCCGCGCGCCAGCTGCTGACCGAGGGCGAGATGCCCACCGCCATCTTCGCCAGCAACGACCTGATGGGCATCGGCGCGCTGCGCGCCGCGGCGGAGCTCGGGATTCCGGTGCCAAAGGCGCTCTCCGTGATCGGCTTTGACGACATCGAGCTCAGCCGCTACGTCTACCCGGCGCTGTCTACCGTCGGCCAGTCGATCCGCCAGCTTGGCGAGACCACCGCCCAGACGCTGCTCGAGCACCTGGGGGACAACGCCCTGCGCCATCCGCTGGATGAGCGGCACGCGCGCCGCATCGTGCTGCCGCCGCGCCTGTCGCTGCGCGAGTCGACCGCCGAGCCCGAGCGCCCGGCCCGCGCCGCCTGACGCCGCATCCCTTTCACGCCTTCAGCGTAGTACAGCCATGGTGGCCAAGCGCCCTTCCGCCTCTTCCGCTCACCCTGCGGCCGACGTGCTGATCGTCGGCAGCATCAACATGGATCTGGTGATCCGCACGCCGCGCCTGCCGTGCCCCGGCCAAACGGTGGCAGCGCCCGCGCTGGAGACGATCCCGGGCGGCAAGGGCGCCAACCAGGCTGTAGCGGCCGCGCGCCTGGGGGCCCGTGTCGCCATGCTCGGCTGCGTGGGCAGCGACGCCTACGGCGCCGCCCTGTGCGAGGGCTTGCGCCGCGAAGGCGTGGACACGTCCATGGTGTCGGCGCATGCCGATGCCGCCACCGGCATCGCGTGCGTGACGGTGGCTAACAGCGGGCAGAACACCATCGTCATCGTGGCCGGCGCCAACGAGCTGCTCACACCCGCCATGATCGAGGCGCAGCGCGCGGCGTTCGAACGCGCGCGCGTGATTGTCTGCCAGCTGGAATCCCCGCCCGATGCCGTGGAGTGCGCGCTGAAGCTCGGGCGGCAGCTCGGCAAGACGGTCATCCTGAATCCCGCCCCCGCCGTCGGCCCACTGCCCACGCCATGGCTAGCGGCGTGCGATTACCTGATCCCCAACGAAACCGAGGCGGCGCTGCTGACAGCCCGCCCCGTCGACTCGCCCGACGCGGCCCTGGACGCCGCCGCCGACCTGCACGCACAGGGGGCGCGGCACGTGATCGTCACGCTGGGCGCGCGCGGCGTCGCGTATGCGGATGCCGACACGCGCCGGCTGATGCCCGCGCGCATCGCCCAGGCCGTCGACACGACGGCGGCCGGCGACACGTTTGTCGGGGCATTGGCGTCGTCTCTGGCGGAGGGGGCGCGCCCGGAAGCGGCGATCGAATTCGGCCAGGCCGCGGCGGCATTGTCGGTCACGCGACTGGGCGCGCAGCCGTCGATCCCGTTTCGCAGCGAGATCGCGGCGCCTGTTCCGCACGGCCTGTAGCGCGCCTTTGCGCAGCACGCCGGCGTTTCTTACTGGGGCGTCGGACTTCAGCACTCCGGCTTTCGACCGCAAACCCTCGCGCGCCGACCTCGAATGTGCAGCCCCCGGAGCACGACAGGTCCGCTGCCGGACCTTTCTGCTCCGCTGTCGAAGCCTAGACCTGCGGCGCCGGAGTCGCGAGCCCGGCCATCGTCGCCTGACGCCGCGCTAGGCCGCTGTGCTGGTGCCCGGCGGAGTCGTCACGGTCGGCGCGCGCGGCACCAGCAGGCACAGCGGATCGCGCAGGATGCGGCGCCAGACCGCGCCCGTCACGCGCTTGCGATCGACGCCTCGCAGATTGCGCGAGCGCATCGCCATGTTGAACGCCAGCGCGAACGACACCAGCACGTTGAGCACACCCATCAGTCCAATGCCCGCCACGGCCAGCCAGAACGGCGACGTCTTCATGACGCCGGGCCCCAGCACGCCCACCGCCGTGGCCACCGCGCCGGTCGACAGCGTGACGTGGCGCACCTCGATGTGCGGCCCGAAGAACGACACGATCTCCGGCCCTAACCCGAGCATGAAGCCCAGCGACACGTTGGCCACGATGCCGGACAGATTGCGCTTCCAGAAGCTGGCAATGCGCTGCGCGCCGCGCGTACCGACCATGAAGCGCAGGCGGCGGTGGTAGGCGATCACATCGTGCACGCGGTGCAGCGCAAACCAGTTGTCGGCCCAGCCCGCCGCCAGGCTCGAAGCCCACAGCAGCACGCCGGTGAAGACCGCGTACAGCGGCGTCGGCCCCAGGATCGAGAACGAATCGATCGTCGCCACCGCCTTGGCTGGCGAGATCAAATCGGCGTGCAGGAACCGCCCCGCGAGCCATTGCACCACGAACGCCACGGGCGCGACCGCCAGCAGGTTGCCGGCAATGGCGGCCGCGTTGGAGCGGATCATCGCGACCGTATCGTCGACGAAGCGGTCCAGGCCTTCGGGCCGGCCGACCTGATCAAGCCGGTGCGCCAGCGCGGGCGCCGTCATCGCCGGCTGCTTGGTCGCCAGCGTGAAGTGCGCGAAATGGATGCCGAGGAAGCTGACGGCGTAATTGAGCGACGCAAGCAGCCCTTCGGTAAACCGCGACAGGTGCGCCGCGGTGATGAAGAACTTGACGTACACCGTGACCGCCGTGATGACGCCGCCGCCGGCCGCGGCCTTGACCATCGCAGCGTATTCCTTGCCGTCGCGGGTGATGTAGTGCTCGCCGGTTTCGGCGGAGCGTTCGACCACCTTGCGTGCCAGGTCGGCAAACGTGGAGCGGATCAGATACCCGACGCTGCGACGGTGCTGGCTGGCTGACACCAGTTCCGCGGTCATGTGCACGAAGCGGCGCGAACCGCGCGTGTCGGCCCAGGCGGTCAGCAGCAGGTCAATGCGGCCGAGCCACGCCTTCATGCGCTCGACCTGGAACACGATCTCCACGGAGACGCCGTTCTCGTCCAGATGCTGGTACACGCCTTCCGTGGCCGCGCGGCACTGGTCCAGCACGGCGCGGAAATAATTGAGCTCCTGCACGAACCGCTCGGGGCTCGCCGGCTCGGTATTCGGGCGTTCGAGAAAGATGGCGTTGGCCGCATCGGCCAGCAGGTAGAACGGTGAATCGGTCAACTCCGCATAGGCCATGCGGCTGCGGATGCCGCGCGACAAGCCCGCCGCCCGCACCTGGCTGATGAGGATCTGGATGCTGATGCCCAGGCTGCGCTCCAGCCGCGTCTGTCCGGCCGATGCCTCGGCGTCGGTCATGCCGGCCCGGAACAGCGCGTGCAGCCGCGCGACGAGCTCGTCGTCGAGCCCGTCGACCCATGCCGCATCGTTCGGGCCGACAAACAGCAGTGCAAACAGCGACGCCAATTGCGGCGCATTGGGCGCGGGCGGCAGCAGGCGCGCCTGCCAGCGGTCGATCAGCTCGCTCCAGAAACCCGCGCGTGAGGACAATCCCGTATCGCACAGCAGCGACACGGGATCGTTGTCCTGCACGATGGCGCGCAGGGTCTGCCCCACCCGCTCGGCCAACGGCGGGTTGTTCTCGAGCACCTGCAGCAGATAACGCAGGCGCGCATAGCGCCACGATTCCGACACGGCACCCTCGGGCCGGTCGGCACGGCGCAGCCAGTAGGCCAGCTCGATCAGCCATTCGTTGCGTTCGGCCAGACTGCGCGTGGGCTCGAACTGCGCCAGGATGGCGTCGAGTTGATGGCTGGCGTGCCGGGAGGCGCGCCACTTGCGCCACGGATTCAGCAGAAAATTGAACATCGAACTCCCTTGATGACGGCCACGTATGCCGACTGCATGACAACGTGCCGGTTCCCCGCTCAGACGACGCGCAGCGCCCGAGAATGATCTGAAATTGTGTCAACAGCCCACCACCCCGCGGGCAGCCACGCGGGGTCGCATGGCCCAGGCGGCAGCGGGCGCGCAGCTCAGGCGGTCGGGACGATGTGGTCTTCGCCGCTCGCGCCGAACAGTTGCGACTTCAGCTTGGCCAGCTGATCGCGCACCTGCGCCGCCTTCTCGAATTCGAGGTTCTTGGCATGGTCGAGCATCTGCTTCTCGAGGCGCTTGATTTCCTTGGACGCCTGCTTCTCGCTCATGTCCTCGTACTTGGCGGCCTCTTGCGCGGCCCGGAGTTCGGCGCGCGCCTCGTCGACGTTGTACACGCCGTCAATGATGTCCTTGATGCGCTTGACCACGCCGCGCGGCGTAATGCCATGCGCCTCGTTGTAGGCGATCTGCTTGGCGCGGCGGCGCTCGGTCTCGTCGATCGCCTTGCGCATCGAATCGGTGATGCGGTCCGCATACAGGATGGCGGTGCCGTTCACGTTCCGGGCCGCGCGCCCGATGGTCTGGATGAGCGAGCGCTCGGCACGCAGGAAGCCTTCCTTGTCGGCGTCCAGGATCGCCACGAGCGACACCTCCGGAATATCCAGCCCCTCGCGCAGCAGGTTGATCCCGACCAGCACGTCGAACGTACCGAGGCGCAGGTCGCGGATGATCTCCACGCGCTCGACGGTGTCGATGTCCGAGTGCAGGTAGCGCACCTTGATGCCGTTTTCCGACAGGAATTCCGTCAGCTGCTCGGCCATGCGCTTGGTCAGCGTGGTCACCAGCACGCGCTCGCCGGCCTCGACGCGCAGATGGATTTCCGACAGCAGATCGTCGACCTGCGTCGTGGCCGGGCGCACCTGGATGACCGGGTCGACCAGCCCCGTGGGGCGCACGACCTGCTCGACGACGTCGGTGCCGGCCTTCGCCTTCTCGTAATCGCCGGGGGTGGCCGAGACGAACGTCACCTGCCGCATCTTGGTCTCGAACTCGGCGAACTTGAGCGGCCGGTTGTCCAGCGCGGAAGGCAGGCGGAAGCCGTATTCGGCCAGCGTTTCCTTGCGTGCGCGGTCGCCGTTGTACATGCCGTTGAGCTGGCCGATCAGCACGTGCGATTCATCCAGGAACATCAGCGCATCGGGCGGCAGATAGTCGACGAGCGTCGGCGGCGGCTCGCCGGGCGCCGAGCCCGACAGGTGCCGCGAGTAGTTCTCGATGCCCTTGCAGAAGCCCAGCTCCTGCAGCATCTCGAGATCGAAGCGCGTGCGCTGCTCCAGCCGCTGCGCCTCCACGAGCTTGTTCTCCTTGTAAAAGAAATCGAGCCGCTCGCGCAGTTCGGCCTTGATGGTCTCGATGGCGCGCAGCACGGTCTCGCGCGGCGTCACGTAGTGGCTCGACGGGTAGACGGGGAAGCGCGGAATCTTCTGCCGCACGCGGCCCGTCAGCGGATCGAACAGCTGCAGCGATTCGACTTCGTCGTCGAACAGCTCCAGGCGCACAGCCATCTCCGCATGCTCGGCGGGAAAGATGTCCACCGTATCGCCGCGCACGCGGAAGGTGCCGCGCTGGAAATCCGTCTCGTTGCGCGTGTACTGCATGGCGATCAGGCGTGCGATCACGTCGCGCTGGCTGACCTTGTCGCCCGCGCGCAGCGTCAGGATCATCTGGTGGTATTCGCTCGGGTTGCCGATACCGTAGATGGCCGAGACGGTCGCCACGATCACCACGTCGCGGCGCTCCAGCAGGCTCTTGGTGGCCGAGAGCCGCATCTGCTCGATGTGCTCGTTGATCGACGAATCCTTCTCGATGAAGAGATCGCGCTGCGGCACATAGGCTTCAGGCTGGTAGTAGTCGTAGTACGAGACGAAGTACTCGACCGCGTTGCGCGGGAAGAACTCGCGGAACTCCGAATACAGCTGCGCCGCCAGCGTCTTGTTGGGCGCAAACACGATCGCCGGGCGCCCCACGCGCGCGATCACATTGGCCATGGTGTACGTCTTGCCCGAGCCCGTGACGCCCAGCAGCGTCTGGTACGACAGGCCGTCCTCGATGTTCTCGACAAGCTTGCGGATGGCCTCGGGCTGGTCGCCGGCCGGTGGATACGGCTGGTACAGCTGGAACGGCGAGCCCTCGAACGTCACAAATTTCGATTCGTCGTACGGGCTGGGGACTTGGCTCAGGTCGGTCATGGCGGCGGAGTGGGATGGCAGCGCGAACAGTCAGCAAAGTGACGCACACGCCCGCAACAGATCGGGGCGGCGCGGCCAATTGCAACCAATCATGTAGTGTAGCGCGCCGCCCCGGCGATCGTTTGCGCGCCCCGACTCCGAAATCTGTACCGCCCGCCCAACCGCTTTAGGCGCCTGTTCTACAAGGATTTTTCGGGCGATTAGAGCCTGTATTCGGTACAATCCGGCTTTGTGCCCGCTGGATCCAACTGCCGCCGACAGCCCTGCCGGCCGCTTGCGGCGCACCGCCTGCAGCATCCCACCGCATTCTGAAACCAACCGAACGCAGAGACATCATGTCGCTTTTTTCCGCCGTCGAACTGGCCCCGCGCGACCCCATCCTGGGCCTGAATGAAGCCTTCAACGCCGATACCCGCAGCACCAAGGTGAATTTGGGCGTGGGCGTGTACTTCACCGACGAAGGGAAAATCCCGGTGCTGCGCGCGGTTCAGGAAGCCGAAAAGGCCCGCCTGGCGACCGTCGCCCCGCGCGGCTACCTGCCGATCGAAGGCATTGCCGCCTACGACCAGGCCGTGCAGAAGCTGCTGTTCGGTGCCGACTCCCCGCTGATCGCCGAAGGCCGCGTCGTCACGGCGCAGGCTCTGGGCGGCACCGGCGCGCTGAAGATCGGCGCGGACTTCCTCAAGCGCCTGGCCCCGAACGCCAAGGTCGCCATTTCCGATCCGAGCTGGGAAAACCACCGCGCGCTGTTTGAAGGCGCCGGCTTTGAAGTCGTCAACTACACGTACTACGACGCCGCGTCGCACGGCCTGAACTTTGGCGGCCTGCTCGATTCGCTCAACAGCTACGCACCGAACACCGTCATCGTGCTGCACGCCTGCTGCCACAACCCGACGGGGGTCGACATGACGGCCGACCAGTGGAAGCAGGTCGTGGAAGTCATCAAGGCCAAGAACCTGATCCCGTTTCTCGACATGGCCTACCAGGGCTTTGCCGACGGCATCCAGGAAGACGGCCTGGCCGTGCGGCTGTTTGCGGAGTCCGGCCTCTCGTTCTTCGTGTCGAGCTCGTTCTCGAAGTCGTTCTCGCTGTACGGCGAGCGCGTCGGCGCGCTGTCGATCGTGACGGCCAGCAAGGACGAAGCGGCCCGCGTGCTGTCGCAGGTCAAGCGCGTGATCCGCACGAACTACTCCAACCCGCCCACGCACGGCGGCACGGTGGTTGCCACGGTGCTGAACAGCCCCGAACTGCGTGCCATGTGGGAGCAGGAACTCGGTGAAATGCGCGACCGCATCAAGTCGATGCGCAACGCGCTGGTCGACAAGCTGGCCGCCAAGGGCGTGAAGACGGACTTCTCGTTCGTGAAGGCGCAGCGCGGCATGTTCTCGTACTCGGGGCTGACCTCGGCACAGGTCGATCGTCTGCGTACGGAGCACGGCATCTACGCCGTGTCGACGGGCCGCATCTGTGTGGCGGCGCTGAACACCCACAACATTGACGCCGTGGTCAACGCCATCGCCGACGTGCTGTAAGGTGACGCGTGTGCCACCCACCGTGGCGCAATTGCAAAAAGAAAAGCGGCTTCGGCCGCTTTTTTGCTGCATGGTCCTAGACTGACACGGGCGCATCATATGAGGCGCGCAACACTCGGGTATCAGGGTTTGTGCTGCATCGCAGTAATATGTGCGTCGGTGCATAATCGTTTGCGTCGCCCCCGCCACCACAGAACGGTCCAGCCATGCTTTACCAGCTCCACGAATTCCAGCGCGCCCTGCTCAGCCCCATGACGGCCTGGGCGCAGGCCACCGCCAAGACCTTCACCAACCCGCTGAGCCCGCTGTCGCTGCTGCCCGGCGCACAACGCTACGCCGCGGGCTACGAGCTGCTGTATCGCCTCGGCAAGGAATACGAAAAGCCGGAGTTCGGCATCCGCTCGGTCAAATCCAACGGGCGCGACATCCCGATCGTCGAACAGACCATCATCGAGAAGCCGTTCTGCCGCCTGATCCGCTTCAAGCGCTACGCCGACGACGCCGAGACCATCAAGCTGCTCAAGGACGAGCCGACCGTGCTCGTGTGCGCGCCGCTGTCGGGCCACCACTCCACGCTGCTGCGCGACACGGTCCGCACGCTGCTGCAGGACCACAAGGTATACGTGACGGATTGGATCGACGCCCGCATGGTGCCGGTCGAGCAAGGGGCCTTCCACCTCTCCGACTACATCAACTACATCCGCGAGTTCATCAACCACATCGGGGCCGAGAAGCTGCACGTGATCTCGGTGTGCCAGCCGACGGTGCCGGTGCTGGCTGCCATCTCGCTGATGGCGTCGGACGGCGAGCAGACGCCGCGCACCATGACCATGATGGGCGGCCCGATCGATGCGCGCAAGAGCCCGACGGCGGTCAACTCGCTGGCGACCAACAAGTCGTACAGCTGGTTCGAGAACAACGTGATCTACACGGTGCCGGCCAACTATCCGGGCCACGGTCGCAAGGTCTATCCGGGCTTCCTGCAGCACGCCGGCTTCGTGGCGATGAACCCGGACCGCCACCTGTCGTCTCATTACGACTACTACCTGAGCCTGATCGAAGGCGACACCGAAGACGCCGAAGCCCACGTGCGCTTCTACGACGAGTACAACGCCGTGCTCGACATGGCCGCCGAGTACTACCTCGAGACCATCCGCGACGTGTTCCAGGAATTCCACCTCGCCAACGGCACGTGGGTGGTGGAAGGCAAGCCCGTGCGCCCGCAGGACATCCGCAACACGGCGCTCTTCACCATCGAAGGCGAGCTGGACGACATCTCCGGCAGCGGCCAGACCGAAGCGGCGCACGGCCTCTGCACCGGCATCCCGAAAACGCGCAAGCAACACCTCACGGCGCCGAAGTGCGGCCACTACGGCATCTTCTCGGGCCGGCGCTGGCGCGAGCAGGTGTATCCGCAACTGCGCGATTTCATCCGCCGCTACGACCAGAACGCACCGCGCATCAAGGCCGTGGCCTGAACGCCGCGCAATGAAAAAGCCTCGCAACTGCGAGGCTTTTTTTGTTAGGCGGTGCGCGTCAGCCCTTCGGTTTCTCGAGGTACGCCAGAAGCATCTTGATGTGGAGCTGCGCGAACGCTTCGTGCTCATCGGCCGAGGCAATGTCACGCCCGACCACTGCGCTGATCGTGTAACGGTTGGACAGCACGTAATAGCCCAGCGCCGAAATCGTCAGGTACAGCCGCGGCACGTCGACATCGTCGCGGAAGACGCCCGCCCGCTGGCCGCGCTCCACCACGCCGCGCAGCACGTCAATGACCGGATTGACGAGCTCGCCGAGGTGCGCAGACGTCTTCAGATGCCGCGCCTCGTGCAGGTTCTCGCTGTTGAGCAGGCGGATGAACTCGGGGTTCTCGTAATAGAAATCCCAGACGAAACGCGCAAGCTGGATCACCGCCTCGCGCGGGTCGGACGACTCGATCTGCACCTGCTCTTCCGCCTCCTTGAAGCGGAAGTACATGTGCTCGAGCACGGTCAGGAAGAGCTTTTCCTTGCTGCCGTAGTAGTAGTACAGCATGCGCTCGTTGGTTTCCGCCCGGCGCGCAATGGCATCGACGCGGGCGCCCGCAAAGCCGCCGCGCGCAAACTCCTCGATGGCCGCGGCAAGAATGCGTCGACGCGTGCCGGCAGGGTCGCGACGGGCACGAGGGGCGGCGGATCCGCCCTGGGCATCGACGTCCAGGTCGGGGAGCGGCGCGGCGGGGTAAGACGGCATGGCACGTCGGTCCGTTGGAACGCAGGGATTATGTCATAGGGATAAGACATGCCCGCCGCACACGATGTCAGGGCATGCACGCCTTGCGCGACGGACAAATCGGCGATAATGCCGGGCTATTCAAATGACAGATCCCATCGTGGTTTCCTTGCCCCCCACATTGGCCGCATCCCTGGCCGACCGGCTCGAAAACCTCCTGCCGCAAACGCAGTGCACGAAGTGCGGCTACAACGGCTGCCGCCCGTACGCCGAAGCCATGGCCAGCGGCGAAGCCCTGCCCAACCGCTGCCCGCCGGGCGGCGCGGAAGGCATCCGCCGGCTCTCCGAAGCCCTCGGCCGCCCGGGCGAGCTGCTGCCGCTGGACCCGGCCAACGGCGTCGAGCAACCCCGGGCGGTGGCCGTCATCGATCCGGAGCGCTGCATCGGCTGCACGCTGTGCATCCAGGCGTGCCCGGTCGACGCCATCGTCGGCGCCCCAAAGGCGATGCACATGGTGCTCGAAGACTGGTGCACCGGCTGCGATCTCTGCGTGGCGCCCTGCCCGGTCGATTGCATCGACATGGTCACCGTTACCGGCCAGCGCACGGGCTGGGATGCCTGGAGCCAGCAGCAAGCCGACGTCGCCCGGGACCGCTACGTCTTCCGCAACGCGCGCCTCAAGCGCGAACAGGCCGAGAACGAAGCACGCCTCGCCGCCAAAGCCGCGGCCAAGCTCGCCGCCGTGAACGCCGAGCAGCCCGCAGATGAGGCTGAGCTGGCAGCGCAGGCGCGCAAGAAGGCGATCATCCAGGCCGCCATCGAGCGTGCCCGGCAGAAGCAGGCCGAAATGGCGGCGCGCGGGCAAGGTCCGCGCAATGTCACCAACGTGCCGGCCGATGTACAAGCTCAGATCGACGAAGCCGAAGCCCGCCGCAAGCGCATCGCCGCGCTCTCCAAACCCGACGCCGACAACACCTGACACCGCCGCCGATGAATGCCGCCCGCCGCCGCGCCATCTTCGAGACCCTGCGCGAGAACAACCCGACGCCGACCACCGAGCTGGAATACACCACGCCGTTCGAGCTGCTGATTGCCGTGCTGCTCTCGGCACAGGCGACCGACGTGGGGGTGAACAAGGCGACGCGCAAGCTGTTTCCTGTGGCCAATACGCCGGCCAAGATCCTGGCGCTGGGCGAGGACGGGCTGACCGAGTACATCAAGACCATCGGCCTGTACCGCACCAAGTGCAAGCACATCCTGCAGACGTGCCGCATCCTGCTCGACCAGTACGGCGGCGAGGTACCGCGCGATCGCGCCGCGCTTGAAGCGCTGCCGGGCGTGGGCCGCAAGACGGCCAACGTGGTGATGAACACCGCATTCGGTGAGCCGACGATCGCCGTGGACACGCATATCTTCCGCGTGGCCAACCGCACGGGGCTGGCGCCGGGCAAGAACGTGCTGGAAGTCGAGCTGAAACTGCTGAAGGTGGTGCCGGAGGAATTTCGCCAGGACGCGCACCACTGGCTGATCCTGCATGGGCGCTACGTCTGCAAGGCCCGCAAGCCGGAATGCTGGCACTGCGCCATCGAGCCGCTGTGCGAGTTCAAGCCGAAAACACCGGCGCCGAAGGAATGAAAAACGGGGACATCGCGTCCCCGTTCTTCTTTGCGTCGGTCGCCCTCCGATCAGACGATCTTGCAGGCTTCCTCAAACGTCAGGCGCGGGTTGCGCGGATGCAGCTTTTCCACGTCGCCGTAGCCGATGTTCATGATGAAGTTGACCTTCCACTGCCCGTCCGGGAAGAACGTTGCGTTGACCTTGTCGGCGTCGAAGCCGGCCATCGGGCCGCAATCCAGGCCCAGCGCACGCGCGGCGATCACGAGGTAGCCGCCCTGCAGCGAGCTGTTCATCAGGGCTGCGGCGTTGATCTTGGCCTGGTCCCCGGCGTACCACGAACGCGCATCCGTGTGCGGAAACAGCTTGGGCAATTGCTCGTGGAACTGCGTGTCGTACGCAACGATGACCGTCACGGGCGCCTGGCGCGTCTTCTCCTGGTTGCCCGCCGACATGCACGGCACGAGGCGCTCCTTGGCCGCCGCGCTCTTGACGAACACGAAGCGCGCCGGGGTGCTGTTGGCGGCGGTCGGGCCGTACTTCACGGTGTCGTACAGCGTGTGCAGCAGTTCGTCGTCGACTGGCTTGTCGAGCCACACGTTGTGGGTACGGGCTGCGTGGAACAGTTGGTCCAGCACGGACGGTTCAAGCATGGGCATTGCAAAGCGCTCCAGAAAAGAGTCAAGGATCGCATTGTAATGGCGGCGCCCGCCTTGCGTCAGGCCACCGGACGGCGGATCACGCCATGTCGTCGGCGCGGTATCCGGTGGGCTTGGCGTCGGCGCGGGTGAGCCACAGCACGCCGGCCAGAATGAGCACGCCGCCGGCCATCTGCATGGGAGCGATCGACTCGCCGAGCAGCCCGGCCGCCAGCAAGACCGTCACCACCGGTTCCAGCGTCGACAGCATCGAGGCCTGCGCCGCCCCAAGCTTCTGCAGCCCGGCAAAGAAGCTCAGGATGGCGACCACCGTCGACAGGCCGGCAATCGCCAGGGCGGCGGCCCAACCCGCAAACGTGCCGGGCAGTTGCGCCGGCGCGCCCAACAGTGCCATCCCGGTGTAGACGACCGCCGCGGCAGTGCAGATGACGGTCGTGCAGGCGAGCGGATCGAGCCCGCGCGTCACGCGTGCACCGACCGTGATGTAGACGGAGTAGATCGCCGCCGACGCCACGCCCAGCGCAATACCGAGCGTGCTGCCGCCCGAGAGGCCCGCGCCGCCCACGGTGAGCCCGGCGCCCACCGAGCACAGCACCAGCGCAATGATGGCCGTCGTCGTCAGTCGCTCGCGCAGGAAGATCGCGGCCAGCACCGTCACGAACATCGGATACAGGTACAGCAGCAGCGCCACCAGGCTGGCCGGGGCGTAGTTCAACGCCGTAAAGAACGTGAACGACTGGCCCGCATAGCCGATGCCGCCCATCGCGGCCAGCCCGGCCACGCGCGACCACGGCGGGATGCCGATGCCGCGCACGCGCATCACCACCATCAACGCGGCCGCCGCGATGACAAAGCGCACCATCAGCAGGCCGACCACGTTGGCGCCGCTCGCATAGGCGTAGTGCGTGAAGATGGCCATCGCGCCGAAGGACGCTGCCGATATGGCAATCAGGAAGACGCCGAGGAGCTTGTCGCCCGCGCGTGCGGCCAGGGTGGAATCGGTGCGTTGTCTCATGGTGTGCGGCGTTGGTTGCGGGATCGCCGTCTGCGGTGTGGCGCGCCATTGTAGCGTTGGCGCCGCACCGGCACGTGCCGCAGCGCGCCGGTACAATGGCGGCATCATGTTCAATCCCTCCCGCGACGAAGTTCGCCAGTTCTTTTGCGGCGCCTGGCGCAAGCATTGCCAGGCGGAAATCCTCACGCCGCTCGAAGCCATGGCGGTCGACTGGATGCTGCAGCATCCCGAATACCACGACACGCTCGAAGCCGGCGATGAGGCCCTGGCCCGCGACTACACGCCCGAGAGCGGGCAGAGCAACCCGTTCCTGCACCTGTCGATGCACCTGTCGATCAGCGAACAGGTGTCGGTGGACCAGCCGCGCGGCATCCGGGCCGCCTATGAAGCGCTGGCCCAGCGGCTCGACTCGCCGCACGAGGCGCAGCATCAGGTGATGGAATGCCTCGGGCAGATGCTGTGGACCGCCCAGCGCACCGGCCTGCCGCCCGACGGCGACGCCTACATCGAATGCGTGCGCAAGCGCGCCACCGCCCGGTAAGCGCCTTCGCGCCAGCCCAACAAAAAACCGCTCCGGAGAGCGGTTTTTTGTTGGTGGCTTTTGCCGATGCCGCAGCTTACTTCTTCAGCACCAGCGAGCCCGGCAGCGATTCGATATAGGCGGCGATATCCTTCAGCTCGGCCTGCGTGAACGGGCGTGGTTTGCCGTCTGCGCCGATGGTCGCCGGGTTGCTGTTGACCTGACCCGCCATGATGGCGTTGCTGCGGCCGACCAGCGGGTTGTTGCTGGTCTGATAGGCCAGCAGCGCATGATAGATGTAGTCGCCATGCTGGCCGGCGAGCTTCGGGTAATCCGGCGAGATGGGGGCGTTCAGGCCAGCGCCGTGGCAGGCCGCGCAGGCGCCCTTCTCCACCAACTGCTTGCCCTTTTCCAGGTCCGCAGCCTGCGCCGACACGGCGACACCCAGCATCCATGCGCCCAGACCGGACGCGATTGCGAGCGAGATCTTGTTCATGTTCTTCCTCGTCACTTCTGCGGGTTGTCGGGCGTGGCGGGCGTCTGCTGCGAGTAGTACGCGGCCAGGTTGGCGATGTCCTGGTCCGTCAGCGAGCCGGCGATGGCGCGCATGGTCGGGTGCTTGCGGTCACCCTTCTGGTATGCATGCAGTGCGGCCTCGATGTACTTCGCGTTCTGGCCGCCCAGGTAGGGCACGCGATACACCTCGGGGAATGACGTCTTGTAATCGGGGATGGCATGGCAGCCGATGCACATGGCGACCTTGCTCTCGGCGGCGGCCGCGTTGCCTTGGACGTCGGCTGCGGAGGCTGACGCGGCCAGCGCGGTCAATGCCACCATGGTGAGGATCTTTTTCATCTCGTTCTTAAGCGTGGAGTTTCAGAATCCTGCTCGCCCTGCCTGCTGGACCTGTCAGCCGGCCGTCTCTCTGGGCGCCTTCACCGACTACTGGCAAGAGGCCACCAGGCGGTCATTTGAGGTGCGTCAAACCGGCGCATTGTAACGCACGGCATTTTTTCCAGTCCAGTTAGGGGTCCCGTGACTTGACAGCGTGCAATGGCGCGCCCGCCAACGCCCGGCGGCAAACGGCCAAATGCTCTTATACTGGCCGTTTCCCAATCTTTTACCGCTCAGTAGGCTTGCACGATGCACACCACCACCTCGCCTGCCGCACCCGACCAGCGCGCGCGTTTCGAAGGCTCCGCCCAGTACGTCGCCACCGATGATCTCAAGCTCGCGGTCAATGCCTCGATGACACTGCAGCGCCCGCTGCTGATCAAGGGCGAGCCCGGCACGGGCAAGACCATGCTCGCAGAGGAAGTGGCCGCCGCGCTGGGCATGCCGCTGCTGCAGTGGCACGTGAAGTCGACCACCAAGGCCCAGCAGGGGCTGTACGAGTACGACGCCGTCTCGCGCCTGCGCGACTCGCAGCTCGGCGACGACAAGGTCCACGACATCCGCAACTACATCGTCAAGGGCGTGCTGTGGCAGGCGTTTGAAGCCGACCAGCCGGTCGTGCTGCTGATCGACGAGATCGACAAGGCCGACATCGAATTCCCGAACGATCTGCTGCGCGAGCTGGATCGCATGGAGTTCTACGTGTACGAGACGCGCGAGACCATCCGCGCCAAGCACCGCCCGCTGGTCATCATCACGTCAAACAACGAGAAGGAACTGCCCGACGCGTTCCTGCGTCGCTGCTTCTTCCACTACATCAAGTTCCCGGATGCAGAGACGATGCAGGCCATCGTCGATGTGCACTACCCCGGCATCAAGCCCGCGCTGGTCAAGGCCGCGCTGGACGCGTTCTACGAGATGCGCAACCTGCCGGGGCTGAAGAAGAAGCCGTCGACGTCCGAGCTGATCGACTGGCTCAAGCTGCTGCTGGCCGAAGACATTCCGCCGGAATCGCTGCGCAGCCACGACAAGAACGCTGCGATTCCGCCGCTGCACGGGGCGCTGCTCAAGAACGAACAGGACGTGCACCTGTTCGAGCGCCTCGTGTTCATGAACCGCGCCAACCGCTGAGCGGAGCCGCAAGATGTCGCGCCTGATCGAGCCCGTCACCCTGTCCGGCCAGCACGCCTGGCTCGAGCCGCTCGGCCCGGAACATGCGGATGAAGTCCGCGCCGCAGTCGCCGACGGCGAGCTGTGGAAGCTGTGGTACACGTCCGTGCCCTCGCCCGAGAAAGTCGGCGACTGGCTGGCGATCGCGATGGACATGCGCGAGCGTCTCGGCGCCATGCCGTTCGTCGTGCGGGAGATGCGCGACGGGAAGCCGGGCAAGGTCGTTGGCGCCACGCGGTTCTTCAACGTCGACGAGGCCCATCGCCGGCTGGAGATCGGCCACACGTGGTATGCCAAATCGGTGCAGCGCACCGCCGTCAACACCGAATGCAAATTGCTGCTGCTGACGCACGCGTTTGAAGCGCTGCGCTGCATCGCGGTGGAGTTCCGCACGCACTGGATGAACCACCAGAGCCGCTCCGCCATCGCCCGCCTGGGCGCCAAGCAGGACGGCGTGCTGCGCAATCATCAGCGCATGCCCGACGGCAGCTTCCGCGACACGGTGGTCTTCTCGATCATCGAATCGGAATGGCTGACCGTGAAGCGGCATCTGCAGTACAAGCTGGAGCAGCATCCATGAACCCGTGGCTGCTGCTGGCCGGCACCATCGTCACTGAGGTGATCGGCACGTTGTGCCTGCGCCTGTCGGAAGGGTTTTCCAAGCCGGCGTGGATCATCGGCACGGCCGTCTGCTATGGGCTCGCGTTCTGGGGCCTGGCGATCGTCATGAAGCGCATCGACATGAGCATCACCTATGCGGTGTGGTCAGGCGTGGGCACGGTGCTGACGGCCATCGTCGGCATTCTGCTGTTCAAGGAAGGCGTGTCGACGGCCAAGCTCTCGGGCATCGGCATGGTGGTGGGCGGCGTGGTGCTGCTGAACATGAGCGGCGCCTCCCATTGAAGGCACCGGGCGCACGGAGCGGAGACGGACATGCTCATCGATTTCTTCTTCACCCTGCGGCAGGCCAAGCTGCCGGTCTCGGTCAAGGAATACCTGACGCTGCTCGAAGGGCTCAAGCAGCAGGTCATCGCGCCCTCGCTCGACGAGTTCTACTTCCTGGCGCGCATGACGCTGGTGAAGGACGAGAAGCACTTCGACAAGTTCGACCAGGCCTTCGGCGCATATTTCAAGGGCGTGGAAGGCGCCGTCGACTGGCGCGCGGACATTCCGCTCGACTGGCTCATCAAGAAGCTCGAACGCGAGCTGTCGCCCGAAGAGAAAGCCAGGATCGAGGCCATGGGCGGCCTCGACAAGCTGATGGAGCGGCTCAAGGAGCTGCTGAACGAACAGCACGAGCGGCACGAAGGCGGCAATAAATGGATCGGCACGGGAGGCACGTCGCCGTTCGGGCACGGCGGCTACAACCCGGAAGGCATCCGCATCGGCGGCCCATCCAAGGGCAACCGCACGGCCGTGAAGGTGTGGGAAGCCCGCGCCTACAGAGACTACGACGACACCGTCGAACTGGGCACACGCAACATCAAGGTCGCGCTGCGCCGCCTGCGCAAGTTCGCGCGTGACGGTGCCGACATCGAACTCGACCTCGACGACACCATCCACTCGACCGCGGCCAACGCCGGCCTGCTCGACATCAAGATGCGCCCCGAGCGGCACAACAACGTCAAGGTGCTGATGCTGATGGACGTGGGCGGCTCGATGGACGACCACATCAGGCGCGTGGAAGAACTGTTCTCAGCCGCCAAGACCGAGTTCAAGCACCTCGAGTACTACTACTTCCACAACTGCGTGTACGAATGGCTGTGGAAGAACAACCGGCGCCGCCATGCGGAGCGCTTCTCCACGTGGGACGTTATCCGCAAGTACCCGCCCGACTACAAGCTGATCTTCGTGGGCGATGCGACGATGAGCCCATACGAGATCCTGCAGCCCGGCGGCTCGGTGGAATACAACAACGCCGAGGCGGGTGCCGTGTGGCTGAACCGCTTGATCGAGCAGTTTCCGAAGTTCGTCTGGCTGAATCCGGAGCCGGAAGCGCTTTGGCAGTACCGGCAGTCCATCTCGGTCATCAACCAGATCGTGAAGACGCGCATGTATCCGGTGACCATCGCCGGGCTGGAATCGGCGATGCGGCTGCTGTCGAAGTAACGCGCCTTCCCGCATTTCTCCGGGCCTGGATGCGGTCATTACCTGCCGCGTAATCGACACCGTCCACGCCAGCATCGAAGATGAAGCCATGCAGCACGGAACGCGGATCACCGTGCCATGCAGCTTCCTCGACTCCCACGGAGAAATGCCATGACCATCACGCAACTCGCCGTCAACGAAAACCTCGCCGATACGCTGGTCGAGCGTTACATCGCCGCCTGGAACGCGACCGACGCCGCACAGCGCCGCACCCTCGTCGCGCAAACCTGGACGGAAAGCGCCACCTATGTCGACCCGCTGATGCAGGGCACGGGCCATGACGGCATCGACGGGCTCATCGCCGGCGTGCAGGCGAAGTTTCCGGGGTTCCGCTTTGCGCGCGACGGCGGCGTGGACGTGGTTCAGGACACGCTCCGCTTCCGCTGGACGCTGGGCCCCGACGGGCAGGCGCTGGTCAAGGGCACGGATTTCGTCCGCATCGCAGACGGCCGCATGCAGGCGGTCACCGGCTTCATCGACCAGATGCCCGGCATGGGCGATGCGGCCTGAGCACGTGCCTTCGCCACAAGCAAACGCCCCGGCATGCCGGGGCGTTCTGCATTGACGCGGGACCGTGGCGCTCAGATCGTCAGCATGGCTTCCTGGCCGGCGTTGGCATTGCGCAGCCCCTGCGCCCACCCCTTGGTCGGCAACTTGAGCGATGCCTGCAGCACCGCCGCCCGCGCCTGCACGGCTTCCCAGCTCACCTGCAGCGGCGGGCCGTTGAACGCCAGCGCAATCACGTTGCCATCGTGCACTTCGGGGAAGACGAGCACGCGGTTGTCGAACGCATCGCAGATGCGCTCGATGTTGCGCGGGAAGCTGGTGTGGTCGCCGAACAGGTTGATCGTCATCACGCCCGGGGCGCGCAACACCTGTCGGCAAGCCTTGTAGAACGCCGGCGTATCGAGGACCGGACCACGCGCGGTGGCGTCGTACAGGTCCACCTGCAGTGCGTCCACGGTGCCATGGTGGTTCGCATCCGTGACCCAGTCATAGGCGTCCTGCTCGAGCACGCTCAGGCGCGCGTCGTCGAATGGCATGTGGAACATGCTGCGCGCGGCGACGATGACCGACGGGTTCAGCTCCACCGCCGTGACACGCGCCGGCGCGAGCTGGCGATGGCAGAACTTGGTCAGCGCCGCAGCGCCCAGCCCAAGCTGCACGACATGGAAATCCGGGCGGGAAGCCGGATCCAGAAACAGCAGCCACGCCATCATCTGCTGCGCATATTCCAGCTCGATCGCGTCAGGCTTGGACAGCCGCATGGCACCCTGTACCCACTCGGTGCCGAAGTGCAGATAGCGCACCCCCGACAGCTCCGAGAACGTGACTGGCGCAAAGCGCGGCGCCATGCGCTTCGGTGCATCGCCGTGGTCGGCACGCTCTTCGCGCTTGGCGCGAGCCGGACGGCGCGAGGCCACGGCCTCGATGGATTTGCGTTTCAACAGCGTCATGAATAGGATCAACGGGAAGAGGACTGGGCGGCAGCCGCACGCTGCAGCCATTCGCGATTGTGGTCTTTGGCGTAGCGTGTCCAGTGTTTGGCGTCGCGCAGGATGTCATCGAACAAGGCTTGCGCGCGCTGCTTGTCGGCATCGTTGTCCTGCGCGCGCAGCCATTCGCCGAAGAGACAGCGGGCGGCCGCGTCGTTGCCACACGTGAGCGCCTGCTCGAACGCTTCGCGGGTATTCGGCGCGCCGGTGGCGGCCAAGGCACGTGCGTACAGCAACGTGGGATCGGGCTGCTGGCGTGCAATGCGATGGACCTCGAACAGCTTCTCCAGCGTGTCCTTGGCGAGTGCCGCGTCGCCGGTGGCGGACTGGGCGCGCGCCAGGCCGAGCAACAGAGCCGGGTCCGAGGCAAACGGGCCCGTGGCGGCCTGCTCGAAATGCTCGCGCGCCTCCTTGGCGTTGCCGGCTTGCAGCAACGCCTCGCCCAGACGCAGGCGGTGCTGCACGGTCGGCGCGCGATCGAAATCAATGCGCGCTTCGCGCACGGCGCGGTTCGGGTCGATCAACTGGGTGACGGCGCGGCCGGCCACGCGGGCGCCGCGCGAATGGCGAATCTCCGGCAGGTAAATGGCGAAGAAATACACCACACTGCCCAGCAGCGGAAACACAAACAGAATGAACAGCCAATACATGTTCTGGTTGCTGCGCACACAGTGCACGGCAAAGAACAGCGCAACGATGACGTGAAACCCGATTCCGAAGAACGACATATCAGGAGCCCGATGACAGAACACGCCGACGCACCGCCGGCCACGGGCGCGATTGTGACAGATGAGCCGATGAAGCAGAAAAACGCTGCCCGGGCTTGCGCTGCCGGCGTACTGCCACCGCCGGGTGATTCAATCGCGGCCGAGATAGTCGAACTTGCCGATCTCCACGCCGTTATGACGCAGCAGCGCATACGCCGTGGTCACGTGGAAGTACAGATTCGGCAGCACAAAGCCGCGCAGGTAGTCCAGGCCGTTGAAATGCAGCTCGCGCGTCGGGCTCTTGAGCGTGATGGCGCGGTCTTCGCTGCCCTCAAAGGCTGCGCGGTCGATGCTGTTGACGAAGGCCAGCGTCTTGGCGATGCGCGCCTTCAGTTCGGGAATCGTCGCCTCGTCATCCGGATACGAAGGCACCTCGGTGCCGGACAGGCGCGCCGCCCCACCCTTGGCCATATCGCACGCAATCTGTACCTGGCGCGTGAGCGGGTGCATGTCGGGCGCCAGGCGCGCGTTCAGCAGGTTGGCCGGGTCGAACTTCCGGGCCTCGGCATGAGCCGCGGCCTTGTCGAGCAGGGCCGACAGGTTGCCCAGCATGCGATTAGCGGTTGGCACCAGAAACGCATACATCGACGGGGTCGTCATCAGGTTCTCCTCGGGTAGCAAAAACGGGGACAGCGGCGGACGCGCTTCAGCCCGCGTTGGCGTCGTCGCGCACCGGCAGTGCGGTCGAATACTTGATCTGCTCCATCGCGAACGAGGCGCTGACGTCCGACAGCGGCACGGCCTTGATGAGCTGCTTGTACACGCGGTCATAGTCTTCGATGCCGGTGACCGCCACGCGGAGCAGGTAGTCGATATCGCCACTCATCCGGTAGACCTCGACCACCTCCGGCATGTCGCAGACCACCTGTGTGAAACGCTGCGCCCATTTCTCCGTGTGCTGGTCGGTGCGCACGGCAACGAACACGGTGGTGCCGACGCCGAGCTTGCGCGCGTCGCACAGCGCCACCTGCGCGCGGATGACGCCGGTCTCCTTGAGCCGCTGCACCCGCTTCCAGCAAGGCGTCTGCGAAAGATTCACGCGCTGCGCCAGTTCGGCAATGGGCAGCGTCACGTCGGCCTGCAACAACCTCAGCAGCTCGCGGTCAATGGCGTCCATGGGCTCTCAAAAATGGTTTCTCCAGATGGCACATTCTAAGGAATTATTTTCCTGACAAGCCGAATTCTGCAGGCCATTTTGAATTATTTTTCCCGCGTGCCCGCCGTATCATTTCCTCGACCGAATGCCTCCAGAGAACGAAATGACCGATCGCAACACCAACACGCCGCACTACCTCGACTACGCCGCCACCACGCCGGCTGACCCGCGCGTGATCGCCGCCATGATGGCGTGCCTCGGCATCGATGGCGCCTTCGGCAACCCGGCATCGAGCTCGCATGCAACCGGCCGGCTGGCGCGCGACAAAGTCGAGCGCGCCCGCGAACAGGTGGCCGCGCTCATCGGCGCGGATGCGGACGAGATCATCTGGACGTCCGGAGCCACCGAATCCAACAACCTCGCGCTGAAGGGCTACGCAGACACCGCGACCGCGAAGCGCCATCTCGTCACCAGCCGGATCGAGCACAAGGCCATCCTCGACACGATGGCGAACCTGTCGACGCGCGGCTGTTCCGTCACGTACGTGGCGCCGACTTCTTCCGGGGAAATCACGGCCGAGGCCGTCGCCGCGGCCATCGGCCCGGACACAGGGCTCGTCTCGCTCATGCTGGTGAACAACGAGCTCGGCACCCTGACGGACATCGGCGCCATCGCGCAGGTCGTGCACGCCGCGGGCGCGCTGCTCCATGTCGACGCGGCGCAGGCGCTCGGCAAGACGCCCATCGACGTACGTGCGCTCGGCATCGACATGATGTCGATGTCCGCCCACAAGGTGTACGGGCCCAAGGGCATCGGCGCGCTGTATGTCCGGCGCGACATCGCAGCGCGCATCGCACCGCAGATGCACGGCGGCGGACACGAGCGCGGGCTGCGCTCCGGCACGCTGGCCACGCATCAGATTGTCGGCATGGGCGTCGCGTGCCAGCTTGCGGCAGAAGACCTTGCGAGTGAGACGGCTCGCATTGCCGCGCTCAGCGAGCGGCTGAAAACGTCGGTGCTGGCGCTCGGTGACGTGGTGCATAACGCTGGCACGACGCAGCGCATTCCGCACACCTTGAGCCTGACGGTCAATGCGCCGGGCTTCTTCCCGTTCATGCTGGGTGACACGCTCGCGGTGTCGTCCACCTCGGCGTGCAATTCCGCAGCCGGTACGCCATCGCATGTGTTGTCGGCCATTGGCCTGGACGCAGCGGCTGCGGGCCGCACGGTGCGCATCAGCCTCGGCCGCTTTACGACCGGGCACGACATTGACGCGGCCATTGCCTGCTTCCGCCAGGCCATCGAGCAATGCCGGGCCACGGCATCGAGCGGGTTGGCCGCCTCGCGGCAGATCGTGCCGGCAGACCTGAAAGCCATCCGCGATGCGGGGTTCCGCTCGGTCATCTGCAACCGCCCCGACGGCGAAGGCGACGACCAGCCGGCCTTCGCGGAAATCGCCGCGGCTGCCCGCGAACTGGGGCTGGAAGCGCGCTACCTGCCCGTGGAGCCGAACCGCATCGGCGATGCGGAAGTCGATGCGTTCGGCGCCTTGGTCGATGCATTGCCGAAACCGATCCTGGCGTACTGCAGAAGCGGCAACCGCGCGAGCGCGCTGTGGAACCGGCTGGCGGATCAGCGCCAAGCCCGGTAGGCGCAGCGGTTCACACTCGATGCGCGCTGTCCGCCCGGCGCCGTTTACTCCACCCAGTTGACTTTCGGGAAACGGCCGGCGAACGCCTGTGGCATCGGCACGACCTTCTTTGCCACGTAGTCGAAGAACACGAAGCCGGACTTGGCCATGGCGATCAGCGTGTCGTCGGCCGGACGCGTGATGCGGAAGATGATGTCGCCGCCGTACTTGTTGAAGTCCATCACGCCAACCTCGAACAACAGCTGGTCGCGCGCATGCGCTTCGTTGCGGTACATGGTGGCGAGATCGGTCACGATGATGCCGGCGCCCTCATGGTTCACGTCCTCGCTGGCAAACTCGTAAAGGAACCGCGCCCGCGCCTCGGAGATCATCGAGATCATCGAGTCATTGGCAAGATGGTTGGCCGCGTTGATATCGGTCACGCGCACGGTGAGGTGGGTGCCATAGCAGAATTGGTCGGCGGGCAGATCGAGCTTGAGACGGGCCATCGTGGAATCGGCAGGAACGAAATGAGCGCCGCCCTGACGGGGCGGGCGGCAAGGCGCTCATCATACGCGCCGGCCTGCGCGTTGCACGATGCGCTGCCGACGCAACCGTGCGAAGCCCCCGCCGCGATCCCTGCATGCGCTCGAACGTGTCCGCGTTCGTCATCACAGCGGGCGACAAGGCCCGACGACGTGCCACACCGTCTGCATCTTGCGGTGGCGCAGCCCCCCCCCGTGAACGCGCATACCATGTCGCCCTTGGGATGCGTGCAAAAAAAATCGGGCCTGTTTTGCAAATGCTTCTCGGCCCGTCGATGAACAGTTGTGCAAAGGTCGGTGTCGCTTAGCGCGGGCTCGTGCTCGTGGCGCCCGTGCCTGCTCCGCTCGCGCTGCCGCTTGAGCTCGTGCCGGTGCCATATCCCGGTTGAGACATCGAGCCCGTCCCTGGCGTCACGCTCCCGGAGCCTGCAGCCGAGCCCGTTCCGCTACCGGCGGCAGTACAGCCGGCGAGAACGCCTGCGATGACGAATGCGAGCGCACTGATTGAAGCTCTCTTGCTCATGTGGTCCTCCATCTTTCGGTGATCAGCCTTCCCCAGAGCACGCACGTGCAACGCCTGGAGGGCTGTGACGACCGACGAGCAAACGACGTTCCAACGCACCCGCACGGTACGTAAAGACGACCTCGCCCCGTTGGGGGAGTGAGGACGAACATCGAGGGTTGGACATGCTGATGGAACATGCACTGCACCCGCGCACGAGGTGGCTCGGCATGACAGGGCAACACGGGCGGCCCGTTGCGATGGCGACTGCGCTCGCTGCCTTGGCTGTACTAGCCCAGACGCCGCTGCATCGATGACAGCGTGCCTGGATCGTCAGCCCGGCATATCGAGCCATCGCCGCAGCGTCCGCCAGACGTGCAGCTTCTCGGCGTACGGAACGGTATAGGCGGGGCTACTGGAAGGCAGCCGCAGGATGTGATGCCGATCACCATGCCGCCCGAGCGCCTTCACACCCATGCGCTCGGCCGTCCCGCCATTGAAGGCAATCGCAACCAGGTTCGGTAGCGATTCGATCAAGCCCACCAGATCATTGCCGGCGTGGTCGCGGATCTTGCTGTCCAGGCTGCCCTCGCGCTTGGCTTGCGCCACCACGTCCCACAGGCCGATGCGATGTGCCAGGAGCGTTTGCAGGCGCGCGGCGTAGTCCATGCCCGGCAGATCTTCGCCGATGACGTCACCGACGAGCCGCCAGAACTGGTTGTGCTTGTAGGCGTAGTACTGCGATTGCGCAAGCGATGCCTCGCCGGGCAGGCTGCCCAGGATCAGCACGCGCGTGTGCGCGTCGACCACGGGCGGAAAGCATCGCTTGAGCGTCACTGCGACAGTACGTCGATCAGGCCAGCAGGCGGTTCACGCGCTGCACATAGGCAGCCGGATCGGCCAGCGCGCCGCCTTCGGCCAGCAACGCCTGGTCGAACAGCACATGCAGGCGATCCTCGAACGCGGCGCGGTCCTGCTCATTGCCGGTCACGGTTTCCAGCAGCGCCAGCTTGCGCACCAGCGGATGCGTCGGGTTCAGCTCCAGCACCGGCTTGGTCTCGGGCGCCTTCTGCCCGGCCTGCTTGAGCAGGCGCGCGAGCGTGCCGCTGATGTCGCCTTCATCGGCTACGAGGCACGACGGCGAGTCGGTCAGGCGGTGCGTCACGCGCACGTCCTTGGCCTTGTCGGCAAGCACTGCCTTGGCGCGCTCGACCAGCGCCTTGAACTCGCCCTCCACCTTGGCGTGCTCGGCCTTCTCGGCTTCGTCTTCCATGGCGCCGAGGTCCAGATCGCCGCGCGCCACCGACACGAGTTCCTTTTCTTCAAACTCGTGCAGGAACGAGAGCATCCACTCGTCCACGCGATCGGTCAGCAGCAGGACTTCGACGCCCTTCTTGCGGAAGATCTCGAGGTGGGGGCTCGATTTGGCGGCCGTCCAGCTCTCGGCGGTCACGTAGTAGATCTTGTCCTGGCCTTCCTTCATGCGGCTGACATAGTCGGCCAGCGAGACGGTCTGGGCGCTGTCTTCGTTGTGCGTGGAAGCAAAGCGCAGCAGCTTGGCAATGCGGTCCTTGTTGGCGTGGTCTTCGCCGATGCCCTCCTTGAGCACCTGGCCGAAGTTCTGCCAGAACGTGGCGTACTTTTCCTTCTCGGCGGCGTCATCCGACTCGGCCATCGATTCGAGCATGCCCAGCACGCGCTTGGTCGAGCCCTCGCGGATGGCCTTCACGTCGCGGCTTTCCTGCAGGATTTCGCGCGAGACGTTCAGCGGCAGGTCGGCCGAATCGATCACGCCCTTCACGAAGCGCAGGTAGCCCGGCAGCAGCTGCTCGGCGTCGTCCATGATGAAGACGCGCTTGACGTACAGCTTCAGGCCGCTGCGGCGCTCGCGGTCCCACAGGTCGAACGGCGCGTTGGTCGGGATGTACAGCAGCTGCGTGTATTCGCTGCGGCCTTCCACGCGGTTGTGCGTCCAGGCGAGCGGCTTGCCGTTTTCGTGCGCGATGTGCTGGTAGAACGCGACGTACTGATCGTCGGTCACGTCGGCGCGCGGGCGCGCCCACAGCGCGCTGCCCTGGTTGATGGTTTCCCATTCGTCCTGGGCAACCATCGCCTTCTTCTCTTCGTCCCACGTTTCCTTGCGCATCTGGATCGGCAGGGAGATGTGGTCCGAGTACTTCTGCACGACCGACTTGATGCGCCAGGCATTGAGGAAATCGTCCTCGCCCTCGCGCAGGTGCAGCGTAATGGTGGTGCCGCGCTCGGCGCGCTCGATCGTGTCGACGGTGAATTCGCCGTCGCCGGCGCTTTCCCAGCGCACGCCTTCATTGGCAGGCACGCCCGCGCGGCGCGATTCCACCGTCACGCGATCGGCCACGATGAAGGCCGAATAGAAGCCCACGCCAAACTGGCCGATGAGGGCAGCGTCCTTCTGCTGGTCGCCCGAGAGCTGGCTGAAGAACTCGCGCGTGCCGGAACGGGCGATGGTGCCGAGGTTGCGGATGGCCTCGTCGCGGCTCATGCCGATGCCGTTGTCGGCAATGGTGAGGGTGCGCGCGGCCGCATCGAAGCCGATGCGGATGCCGAGCTCACCGCCACCCTCCAACAGCTGGGGGTTGGCGATGCCCTCGAAGCGCAGCTTGTCCACGGCATCCGAAGCGTTGGAAACCAGCTCGCGCAGGAAGATCTCCTTGTTGCTGTACAGCGAGTGGATCATCAGGTGCAGAAGCTGCTTCACCTCTGCCTGGAAAGCCATCGTCTCGTGCGGTGCGCTCATGTGTGTGATGTGCAAAAAGTCAGTGAAAACGAAAGCGAAGCGGGCTCCACGTCGCGTATGCCCGCGTGAATTTGTGTCGCTAGATAGGGCGTCCGGCCTCAATTTCAAGAGCGGCGTTCGGTTTGCTGCCGTCCTTCTGCCTGGTCTGTCTGGTCATGTTCGTGGCACTTGCTGCCTGGAACGGGCGAAAGCACCGGCGTACATATGCAACTTCAGCCCTTTTCCAGCTGCTCGGCCAGGAAGCGCAGCATGTCGGGGTCCCCGCTGGTGGCGATGTTGAAGCGCATCCACGTGGACGGCATCTGCGACGGCGAAAACAGGCTCCCGGGCGCAAACACGTAGCCTTGTTCGTGCCCGGCGCGGGCGATGGCGTTGGTGTCCTGCCCTGTGTCGGCCCACAGGAACATGCCGGCGCCCTGCTGCGCAAAGAGTTTCAGACCCATGCGCTCCAGATTGCGCTGCACGCCGTCGCGGGCCCGATCCAGTCGGCCGCGCACCCGTTCGACATGCTTGCGGTACTGCCCTTCGGTCAGGATCTTGTACAGCACGCGCTCGTTGATCTCGGGCGTGGCAAACCCGGTGAGCAGCTTGGCATCGGTCAGGTTCTTGGCCAGTTCCGGATGGCAGGCGATGAAGCCCACGCGCAGGTTCACCGCCAGCGTCTTGGAAAAGCTGTTCAGGTAGATCACGCGGCGCAACTGGTCGAGGCTCGCCAGCCGCGTGGCCTGATAGCCGGGCGGGGCAAGGTCACCGTAGATGTCGTCTTCCACGATCAAGAAGCCGTATTGCTCGGCCAGCCGCAGCAACTGGAAGGCCTTGGCCGCCGACAGCGACGTGCCTGTCGGGTTGTGCAGGATCGAGTTGATCACCAGGAGCTTGGGGCGGCGCGCCTGCACCAGCCCTTCCAGCGCGACGAGGTCCGGCCCCTCGGTGGTGTAAGGCACGCCGATCACCTGCGCGCCCTGCGCAGCGAAGCGGCCGAACATCAGGAACCACGCCGGATCGCCCACGAGCACCGTGTCGCCCGGCTGCACGTACTGGCGAGCGATGAGGTCGAGCGACGCGGTGATCCCCGAGGTCACGACGATCTGTTCGGGCCGCGCCCCGATCTCGAGTTCCGCCAGCCGGGTCTGCAACTGCTGGCGCAGCGGCAGAAAGCCCTGCGGCGTGCCGAGCGACAGAAACTGGTTGCCGTTCAGCCGTCCGAGCGAACGCAGTGCATTGGCGATGAGTTCGCCGTCCAGCCAACCGTTGGGCAGGAAGCCGACGCCCGGGGCCTTGCGCGGCTCGGCCGAGTGGAACATGTTGCGCAGCAGCCAGGTCACGTCGATCTTGCGCGCCGTCGCCGGCGGTGGGGGCGGCTCCTCCGGCAGCGGCGTGTGGCGCTCCTTGACGTAGAAGCCGGACCCGCGACGCGACTCCAGATACCCCTGCGCCACCAGCCGCTCATAGGCCTCGACCACGGTGAAGCGCGAGATGCTCTTCTCCTGCGCCAGCTGCCGGATCGACGGCATGCGCATGCCGGCCCGAAACACACGCTCGTCGATGCGCATGCGGGCCCATTCGGTCAGCTGGTCCACCAGCGTCATCTGCGCCGAAGGAATCGGGTCGGGCAACTGCTCCGCGGCCGGACGTGCCGCCGGACGGCGGGCGTCCAGGCTGATGACGTGAGAGGAACCGGTCATGATGGAAGGGCCGAAAACTGTACCGAAAGCGCCACGATAAAGTGTACAGGTACTGTACAGACGCACTTCGTTACCATCAAGGTCGGACTTTCGCCCCCACGCTACGGAGCACCGCCATGCCGACGCTGAAGCGCTTTGACGAAGACGCCTACCGCACCACCTGCGACGCCACCGTCGTCGCCGTGCATGCCGATGGCATCGAGCTGGACCAGACCGTGTTCTACGCCCGCAGCGGCGGCCAGGCCGGCGACACCGGCGTGCTGGTGCTGAGCGACGGCCAGACCGTGGCGATTGCCGACACGGTCTACAGCCCCGATCGCCAGACCGTGCTGCACGTGCCGGCCGAAGGAACAGACCTCGCCCGGATGGCGCCCGGCACGGCCGTCACCGCCACCATCGACTGGGAGCGCCGCCACCGCCTGATGCGGCTGCACACGTGCCTGCACCTGCTGGGCTCGCTGATTCCGGTGCCGGTCACGGGCTGCGGTATCTCGCCGGATTCCGGCCGCATCGATTTCGACCTGCCCGAATCGACGCTCGACCGCGACACGCTGACCGCGCAACTGAACGAGCTCATCGGCCGCAACACACCGGTGCGCATCGACCTCATCACACCCGAGGAACTGGCCGACCAGCCGGAGCTCGTGCGCACCATCGGCGCGGCGCCCCCGGCGGGCGCGTCGGCCATCCGCATCATCCACATCGACGGCATCGACCGCCAGCCGTGCGGCGGCACCCACGTGCGCGCCACCGGGGAAATCGGCCGCGTGGTCGTCACGAAGATCGAGAAGAAGAGCCGGCAGAACCGCCGGGTGGCCGTGGCGTTTGCCGATTGAACAGCACGCCATGACCAGGCCCGCCTCCCTGCCCCTCGCGCGTGCCCCGGACCACGCTGAACGCCGCGGCATGCTGCTCGGCTTCATCGGCGTGGCCATCTTCAGCCAGACGCTGCCGTTCACGCGCATGGCCGTCGCCGAGCTGGACGCCACCTTCGTGGCGCTGGCGCGCGCGGTGCTGGCGAGCGCGCTGGCGCTGGCGCTGCTGGCCGCAACGGGCGCCTTCTCCGTCGCCAGACGCCCGCGGGGCCGCCAATGGTGGCAGCTGGCCGTGACGGCGATGGGCGTGGTGGTGGGCTTCCCGCTGTTCTCGTCGCTGGCGATGCAGGACGTGCCGGCCGCGCACGGCGCCATCATCACCGGCCTGCTGCCCCTGGCCACCGCCGTGTTTGCGGTGTGGTTCGGGCGCGAGCGGCCGTCCGTCGCGTTCTGGCTGTGCGCGGTGATGGGCAGCGCGCTCGTCGTTTCCTTTGCGCTGCTGCAAGGTGGGGGAGCCCTGCACCGGGCGGACTGGCTGCTGTTTGCCGCCATGGTGACGGGCGCGCTCGGCTATGCGACGGGCGGCAGGCTCTCGCGCGAGCTGGGCGGCATGCAGACCATTGCCTGGGCGCTGGTCATCTCGCTGCCCGTGCTGTTGCCGATGGTGGGCGCGCTGGCGTGGCTGCCGTCCACGCACCAGGCCGAGGCGCTGGCGCACGCATCGGCCCGCGCATGGATGGGGCTGGCATACGTGTCTGCGTTCTCCATGTTCGTCGGCTTCCTGTTCTGGTATTCGGGCCTGGCCGCGGGCGGTGTGGCCCGGGTCGGCCAGATACAATTGCTGCAACCCTTCATGACGCTCATTGGCGGCTGGCTGCTGCTCGGCGAGTCGCTGGATGCGCCCACGGCGCTGTTTGCGCTGGCAGTGATTGCCGTGGTCGGCATCGGCCGGCGGACGTCCGTGCGCCGCTAGCGTCATCCGTCCGATTTTGCTCACTGCTTCAACACAAGGAGTCTTCATGTCCGCCACGCACGACGCCCAGGCCAAGCTCAAGCAACTGGGTATCGAACTGCCCGCCGCCGGCGCCCCCGCCGCCGCCTACGTCATGGCCGCGCAGACCGGCAACCAGGTGTTCCTGTCGGGCCACATCGCCAAGAAGGACGGCAAGCCGTGGGTCGGCAAGCTCGGCGCCGACATGACCACCGAAGAAGGCAAGGCCGCCGCGCGCGCGATCGCCATCGACCTGATGGCCACGCTGTCGGCCCACCTGGGCGGCGACCTTTCCCGCGTCAAGCGCATCGTCAAGGTGATGAGCCTGGTCAACTCCACGCCCGACTTCACCGAGCAGCACCTGGTCACCAACGGCGCGTCGGAACTGCTCGCCGAGGTGTTTGGCGAGGCCGGCAAGCACGCCCGCAGCGCGTTCGGCGTCGCGCAGATTCCGCTGGGCGCGTGCGTCGAGATCGAGCTGATTGCAGAAGTCGCCTGAGCACCGCTTCGGCCCGGCAAGGCCGGGCCGTTGCCTGCTATCCTCCCCGTTTTGCCCACCTGTGGCGCCTGCTCACGAGGTGGGCGCTGCGCAACACTAGGACCACACCATGGACCACGCTTCCTGTACCTTCTCCAGCCGCGCTCAGAAGCTCACGAGCTCGGCGATCCGGGAAATCCTCAAGATCACCGAACGCCCCGAGGTGATTTCGTTTGCCGGCGGCTTGCCTGCCCCGGTCACCTTCCCGGTCGAAGCGATTCAGGCGGCGTGCGCCCGCATGTTTGCCGACAACCCGCAGGCGTCGCTGCAGTACACGCCCACCGAGGGCCTGTCGACATTGCGCGAATGGATTGCCCAGCGCCACGGCACGACGGCCTCGCGCGTGCTGATCACCACGGGATCGCAGCAGGGCCTGGACCTGCTGGGCAAGATCTTCATCGACCCGCAAAGCAAGGTGCTGGTCGAAACGCCCACGTATCTGGGGGCGCTGCAGGCGTTCTCGCTGTTCGAGCCGGCCTATGCGTCCGTGCCGACCGACGACAAGGGCCTGCTGCCCGACGCCCTGACGCCCGAACTGGCGGCCGGCGCACGCTTCTTCTACACGATCCCGAATTTCCAGAACCCGACCGGCCGCCGCCTGCCGCTGGACCGCCGCCACGCCCTGGTGGCCCGTGCGAAGGAACTCGGCGTGCTTCTGGTGGAAGACGACCCATACGGCGAACTGAGCTACACCGGCGACCAGCTGCCCTCGCTGCGCTCGCTCAACCCGGACGGCGTGATCTACATGGGCTCGTTCTCGAAGATCCTCGCGCCGGGTATGCGCCTGGGCTACATCATCGCGCCCGAGCCCATCCACTTCAAACTCGTGCAGGCCAAGCAGGCTTCCGACCTGCATACGCCCAGCTTCACGCAGCGCGTGGCATACGAAGTGCTGAAGACCGGGCTGCTCGACTCGCATATCCCGACGATCCGGGCGCTGTACGGCAAGCAGTGCGAAGCGATGCTCGAATCGCTCCAGCGCCACATGCCGGCCGGCGTGCACTGGAACCGCCCGGAAGGCGGCATGTTCATCTGGGTGGAAGTGCCCGAGGGCATCGACACCATGACCTTGCTGGAAAAGGCCGTCGCGCGCAATGTGGCGTTCGTGCCCGGTGCGCCGTTCTATGCCAACGCGCCGCGTCGCAATACGCTGCGCCTGGCATTCGTGACGGTGCCGCCGGAGCGCATCGAACAAGGTATTGCGGTGCTGGGCGAACTCATCCGCGCAGAAATCGCGGCGCTCACGCCGAAGGCCGCCTAAATTTACGTCACGACTTGAGAAAGGAGCCGTCGTCGATGTTGCGGATCTGGGGAAGACTCTCTTCGGTCAACGTGCAGAAAGTGGTCTGGTGCGCGCATGAGCTGTCGCTGGACCACGAGCGCATCGACGTCGGCGGCGCCTTCGGAGGCGTCAACACACCCCAATTCCTGGCAATGAACCCCAACGGCATGATCCCCGTCATTGAAGACGGCCTGGACGATGCCGGCGACAGCCGCTTCGTGCTGTGGGAATCGAACGCCATCGTGCGGTATCTGTCGGCGCGCTACGGCCCGGGCACGCTGTATCCGCTGGAGTTGCACGAACGCGCCGATGCCGACCGCTGGATGGACTGGCAGACCACGTCGTACAGCCCGGCGATGGTCGACGCGTTCATGCAACTCGTCCGCACGCCCGAGGATGAGCGCGACGCCGAACGCATCGAGCGCTCGCGCAAGTCGGCCGAACGCGCAACGGCCATCCTCGACACGGTGCTTGCCAAGCAGCCCTACGTAGCCGGCCAGCGCTTCACCATGGCCGACATTGCCTGCGGCTGCGCCACGCACCGCTGGCTGGGCTTGCCGATGGACCGTCCGTCCCGTCCCAACCTCGAACGGTGGATGGCCGAGCTGCGCGATCGGCGTGCAGCGCGTTCAGTGCTCGCGCTGCCGGTCGTGTAAGCGGCCCCCAAAGCAACTGCGGTAGCATCACCCACCGCGCACGGCACCCGGGCCGGCGCGGTTTTTTTTGTTTTCACCGAGGAAAACCCGGATGCCACTGAACCGCCCTTCCACCACCGTCGCCACCGTCCTGTGGGGTGCGCTGTACCTGGTTGCCGCCATCGTGTCGCATCGGCTGAACGGGCCGGTCGACATGACGGGCTATCTCTGGCTGCCGGCCGGCGTGACCATGGCTGCGTTCATGCTGCGGCCGTACCGCGAATGGCCGGGACTGGGCGCCGCGTTTGCCGTGGCGCAGTTGGCGCTGGCGGCCATCGAGCGGACCAACCCCGCACACGCAATGCTGTTCGTGCTCGACGAGGCCGGCAGCGCAGCCCTGGCCGTGGCCCTGGTGCGGCTGGCGCGCGTGCCGCTCGAGGGCCTGTACTTCCTGCGCGCGATGCTGGCGGCCGGTGCGTTCAGCGCCCTGCTCGGTGCGCTGTTCGGCGCGGCATGGTTTGCGTGGTCGCAGGATGGCGCGTTCGGGCACGTGCTGCGCATCTGGGCGGCCTCGGACTTCCTTGGCGTGCTGATCGTCACGCCGGTGCTGGCCGCGTGGTCGCGCTTCCGCGCCTTCCGCTCGGGCGGCACGGACCGCACCGACTTCCTGCTCGGGCTGGCAGCGTTCATCGCGCTGGCGCTGTCAGCCTACCTGATCTTCGATGGCAACAGCGTCATGAAATTTGGCGCCGGCGTTGGCTTTGCGCTGACGTACGTGCCGCTGTTCTTTGCCGTGGTGGTGGCGCTGCTGTGGGGCGGACGCGGCGGCTCGCTGGCGGTGCTGCTGCTGACGTTGACGGCGCTGACGCAAACCGCCGAGGGCGACGGCCCGTTCGCCGTGCTGGACCAGCATTATGGCCAGTCGCTGCTGGAAGCGCAGCTGTATCTGGGCATCGCCGCGCTGCTGGTGCTGCTGGTGAGCGCGCTCAAGACCACGCGCGAGCAACTGCACGAGCAAAGCGCGCAATGGCAGAACCGTGTGGAACTGGCGCTGGCGGCATCGAGCCAGCTGGTGTACACCATCGACCCGGCCAGCGGCCGCATCGACTGGGGCGGCGACGTGGTGCTTGCCTTCGGGCACGACGCGGCCAGCATGGCCTCGGTGTCGACCGTGCTGCAGCTCGTGCATCCGGACGACCGTGATGCGCTGCGCGCACGCTGGCTCGGCGCGGCACCGCTGGACGATGAAGCGGCGACGCCCGCACGCCGCCAGACCCTGCGCATCACCGCCCGCGACGGCACGCTGCACACCGTCGTCGATACCGGCGGGCCGCTCACGGATGCAATGGGCAATACGGCGCTGGTGGCCGGCACGTGGTCGATTGAGACGGCGCTGTGACGATGCAGCGTGGCAGCACGGCGGTGCTGCTGATCCACGGCCTGGGCGGTACGGCCTATGACCTGGGCGTGCTACAGAAAGCGCTGCGCAGTGCCGGCGCGGCAACGCACGCGCCGACCCTGCCCGGACACGGCACGCATCCGCAGGACCTCGTCGGCACGGTGGCCGAAGCGTGGCTGGAAACACTCGCGCGAGCGTACCGCGAGCTCATTGCCGAGCATGCAACCGTACACATCGCGGGCATGTGCATGGGAGCGTTGCTGGCGCTCGTGCTGGCGCACCGTGTCCGCCACGGCATCGACCGGCCGCAGGACCGCCTCGCCTTGCTGGCCACGCCCATCCATATCGACGGCTGGTCGACGCCGTGGTATCGGGAGCTGCGGCACGCGGTGTATCGCATTCCCGGCATGGCAGCGCGCATGCGCGTGGAAGAAGACGAGCCGTTCGGCATCAAGAACCCACTGTTGCGGCGGATCATCAAGGCCAAGCTCGCGCGCGGCGACAGCTTCCACTACCCCTGGGTGCCGCTGGCCTGCATCCGGCAGGTCGACCGCCTGCGGCGCTGGGCACGGGACGCGGCGCCCGGCACGCGGTGCGAGACGCTCATCATCCACGCGCGCGAAGACGAACTCACCAGCCTGCGCTCCGCGCAGACGCTGCAGGCGGCGCTGCCCCGCGCGCGCACCGTGGTGCTGGAAAACAGCTACCACATGATCTGCGTGGACAACGACCGCGATCAGGTCGCAGCGGAGGTTCTCGGCTTCTTCGGCTTCGACCCAGCTGTAGGCACAGCCAGGCGCAAGAGCATCGCCACTGCCGAGTGATCAGGCCGCGGGCCCGCGCCCCGTCACCTCGTGCTCGTGTGCCGCATCGAGCCGGCGCTGCCGCTCGCTGCCCTCGAACACGCGCCGCACGACCACGAAGAACACCGGCACCAGGAACACCGCCAGCACCGTTGCCGTGATGATGCCGCCCAGCACGCCCGTCCCGATGGCCCGCTGGCTGGCCGATGCCGCGCCGCTCGCCATCGCCAGTGGCACCACGCCAAATGCAAATGCCAATGACGTCATCACGATCGGTCGGAAGCGCAGCCGCGCGGCCTCCAGCGTGGCTTCAATCAGGCCCATGCCTTGCGCCACCAGATCCTTGGCCACTTCGATGATCAGGATCGCGTTCTTGGCCGACAGGCCGATGGTCGCAATGAGCCCGACCTTGAAGTAGATGTCGTTGGGCAGGAAACGCAGCGTGGCGCCCAGCAGCGCCCCCAGCACGCCAAGCGGCACGACCAGCATGACGGCCAGCGGAATCGACCAGCTTTCGTACAGCGCCGCCAGGCACAGGAACACCACCAGGATCGACAACGCAAACAGCGCCGGCGCCTGCGCACCCGACAGGCGCTCTTCGAACGATTGGCCCGTCCACTCGTAGCCGAAGCCGTCGGGCAGCGCGCGTGCGATCGACTCCATCGCCGCCATGGCCTCGCCGGAGCTATGGCCGGGCGCGGGCGAGCCGGTGATCGTCATGGCGGGGAACCCGTTGTAGCGGTCGAGCTTGAGCGGCCCGACGACCCACTTGGCCGTGGTGAAGGCGGAGAGCGGCACCATCGCACCGGCCGCGTTGCGCACGTGCATGCGGCCGAGCTGCTCGACCGAGACGCGCTGCTTGCCGTCGGCCTGCACGATCACGCGGCGCACCTGGTTGCGGTAGACGAAATCGCCCGCATAGTCCGAGCCGAACATCACTGCGAGCGTGCGGTTGATGTCCTCGATCGACACGCCCATCGACAGCGCCTTCTTGCGGTCTACGTCGATCAGCACCTGCGGCGCATCGCCCTGGCCTGCAAACGTGACTTCGGCCAGCGCCGGGTGCTTCGCGGCTTCGGTGAGCATGCGCTCCCGTGCCTGCACGAGGCGCTCGTAGCCGGCGCCGCTGCGGTCCTGCAGGCGCAGGTCGAAGCCGGGCTTGCTGCCCAGCTCCGGCAGCGCGGGCGAGTTCATCGCCATGACGGTCGCGCTCTTGATCTTGCCGAAGGCGGCATTGGCGCGCTCGACCACGGCATCGACGTGCTGGTCAGCGCCGTTGCGTTGCTTCCAGTCCTTGAGCGTCAGGAACAGCATGGCCGCGTTCTGGCCGTTGCCGTACAGACTGAAGCCCGTGATGGCGAGCGTGGACGCCACCGCCGGCTCCTGCGTCATGAAGTAATGCTCCGCCTGCCGCACGACGTCGAGTGTCTGCGCCTGCGTGGCGCCGGTCGGCAATTGCACGATGGTCATGAACTCGCCCATGTCTTCCTCGGGCAGGAAGGCGGTCGGCAATCGCATGAAGAGCAGCACCGCCACGCCGATGACGGTTCCGTATGCGATGAGCGCGCGCCCCGTGCGGTTGAGCAGCCTGGCGACGCCGCCCTGGTAGCGGGCCGTCAATCGCGCAAAGCCGCGGTTGAACGCGCCAAAGAAGCCCTTGCGTTCGGCGCCATGCCCGTGCACGGGCTTGAGCACGGTCGCGCACAGCGCCGGCGTCAGCGTGAGCGCCAGGAAGGCCGAAAACACCATCGACACCGCCAGCGACAGCGAAAACTGCCGGTAGATATTCCCCACCGCGCCGCCAAAGAACGCCATCGGCACGAACACCGCCGTCAGCACCAGCGAGATGCCGACGATGGCCCCGCTGATCTGCCGCATCGCCTTGGCCGTCGCCTCGCGCGGAGAAAGCCCCTCTTCATGCATTACGCGCTCGACGTTTTCCACCACCACGATGGCATCGTCGACGAGGATGCCGATGGCCAGCACCAGGCCGAACAGCGTCAGCACGTTGATGGAGAAGCCCAGCGGGAGCATCACGGCAAACGTGCCCAGCAGCGCGATGGGCACCACCAGCGTCGGGATGAGCGTCGCGCGCAGGTTCTGCATGAACAGCATCATCACCAGGAACACCAGCACCACGGCTTCGAGCAGCGTCTTGAGGACCTGCTCGATCGCGATGCCGACGAAACGGGAGCTGTCATAGGCGACCTCGTAGCGCACGCCGGGCGGGAAATTCGCCTGCGCTTCGTCCAGCACCGCGCGCACGCGCTTGGCGACGCCCACCGCATTGGCACCCGGCGCGAGCTTGATGCCGATGGTCGTCGCCGGCTTGCCGTTCAGGCGCGAGAGGTACAGGTAGTCGCTGCCGCCCAGCTCCACGCGCGCCACGTCGCGCAGCAGCACCATGCGGCCCTGCGCGTCGGCACGCAGCGGAATCTCGCCGAACGCCTCCGGTGTGGTCAGGCCGTCGTCGCCCGTCACGCTTGCGTTGATCGGCGCGCTGTTCGGCACCGCGCCACTGCCGATCTCGCCCACGGTGATGCGCGCGTTGTAGCGGCGCACGGCATCGCTCACATCCCCGGCGGTGAGGCCGAGTGCAGTCAGCTTGTCCGCATCGGGCCAGATACGCATGGCGTATTCGGCATCGAACAGCTGCGCGGTGCCGACGCCCGGCACACGGCGCAGTTGCGGGATCAGGTCGGACGACGCAAGGTCGCCCAGATCGATGCCGTCGAAGCGCCCGCGCTCGGCCGACAGCGACAGATACATCATGTAGTTCTCGGCCGCCTTCTCGATGCGGATGCCGTTGCGGCGCACCACTTCCGGCAACCGTTCCTCCACGATCTTCAGCCGGTTCTGTACCTCCACCGCGGCAAGGTCAGGGCTGGTACCCTGCTTGAACGACAGGTTGATCGACACATTGCCCGCCGCATCGGACGACGACGACATGTACAGCAGCCCCGGCGCGCCGTTCATCTCGCGCTCGATGATGGCGGTCACGGCGCTTTCCACCGTGCGCGCGGAGGCGCCCGGATACGTGGCCGAAATGCTGACGTTGGGCGGCGCGATGTTCGGGTACTGCGCCACCGGCAGGGTCGGCAGCGCGAGCACGCCGGCCAGGATGATGGCCAGCGCAATCACCCAGGCAAAGACCGGGCGGTCGATAAAGAAGCGTGCCATGGTCAGCCCTTCTGCGGCTTGGCGCCCGTGCGCTCGCCTGTCGGCACCGGCTTGACCGCCATGCCAGCCCCCAGCGTCTGCATGCCGGGAATAGCGATACGTTCGCCGCCGGAGAGGCCGCTGGTCACGAGCCATTGGTCGCCGGCCAACGTTTGCGCAGTCACCGCGCGCATGGCCAGCGTGTCGTCGGCCTGCACGACGAACACCGATGCGCCGTGGCGATCGCGCTGCAACGCGCCCTTCGGGACCGCCACCGCGCCCTGCTGCACGGCATGCGACAGCCTCACGCGCACGTACATGCCCGGCAGCAGCAGGCCATCGGGGTTCGGCAGCACGGCGCGCATCGAGACGTTGTCCGTCGCGCGGTCCACAGCCAGGTCCGAGAACAGCAGCTTGCCCGGGCGCTCATAGGCCACGCCGTCGCTCAGGATGACCTGCACGCCGATGTCCTTGGCGGCCAGCGCGGCGGCCTGGCCGGTCTTGAGAGCGCGTTGCAGGGCCAGCACCTCGGCGGCGGGCTGCGCGAAATCGACGTAGATGGGGTCGATCTGTTCGACGGTGGTGAGCGGCGTGGCCGCGTCTTCCTTGACGAGCGCACCTTCGGTGACCTGGGCGCGACGCGAACGGCCCGTGATCGGTGCCGTCACGGTGGCGTAGCCGAGGCGCAATTGCGCCGTTTCCAGCGCAGCGCGCGCCGAGATGACTTCCGCCGCAGCCTGGCGCTCGGCGGCCTGCGCTTCGGCGTATTCGAGTTCACTGACGGCGTGCGTGGCAGCGAGGCCCTTGTAGCGCGCCGCCTTGTCACGGGCGATGGACAGCTGTGCCTGCGCACGGGCCAGCGCCCCTTGCGCGGCATCCACCTGCGCCTTGAGCGGTGCGGGATCGATGCGGAACAGCACCTGCCCGGCCTTGACGACCTGGCCTTCGTCATAGGTGCGCTTGAGCACGATGCCGTCCACACGCGCACGTACTTCGGCGGTGCGATACGGCTCGATGCGGCCGGGCAGTTCCGTCACCAGCGGAGCATCGGCGCGCTGCGCAACGGCAAACTCGATTTCCGGCGTGCCTGCCGGCCTGGCGGCTTCATCGGCATGCCTGCCGCACGCCTGCAGCGTGGCCAGCGCGCATGCGCACAGCAACGACGTGGACGAACGGACACCACGGGACAACACGGAGAACATCATGGGAGGGGGCTGGGCGCGTCCGCGCCCGAGGTCTTGAGAAGCGAAGCGGAAGGCTAGCACGCACACCTGCCCCTGGCTGTCCGATTGATTTGCCAATCTGAACAAGACCTTACGATTGTCCACAATCAGGCAATGCCCGCCCGTTCCGGGGCGTCACGGCTTGCGTCAGAACACGCGGCCGAGCTGCAGATAGACGTTCCACACACCTTGCGGCGCCACGGCAAAACCGAAGTACAGCGGCCCGATCGGGCTGTTGCCGCCAACGAACAGGCTGCCACTCTTAAGGTAAGCCCCCCGGCCGAAGTTGTTGCGCAGCTGCCAGACGTTGCCGGCCTCGGCACTCGCTCCGAACACCGGCGCCCGCAAGCCGAGCAGATCGTTGATGCGCAGATCGTACAGATACGTCAGCCGGCCGTAGAGCAGGTACTGACCGTTGAACTGATCCTGCGCATAGGCAGAAAGGTGCTGGAAGCCGCCGAGATAGAAGCCTTCGTTGGCACCGCTGCCGCTGTTGCCGCCGTTCTCGCGCGTGGGGCTGTTCGCCCCGAACTGGCCGGCGCCCTCCAGCGCCACGTTGAAGGTATGGCGCCCGTAGCTGGTGGCCCACAAGCCCTTGGCCTGCGCGGTGTTGTACTTCTTGTCCAGCGAGCCGAAGCCGGCTTCCACGCTGCTGTACAGGTAGTAGCCGCTGCGCGGGAACAACGGATCGTCAAGTTGATCGAGCGTGAGCTGGGCGCGGAACGCCGGCTGTTTGGCGCGCACCGTCGGCAAGTCCATCGCACCCATCGGCACACCGGTTTCGTCGGTTTCCAGCAGCAGGTAATTGAACGTCGCGCTCTTGCTCACGTAGTTCACGCCCAGGCGCAGTTCGCCCTTGCGGCCCAGCGGAATGCCGAGGTCGACGCCAGCGCGCGCCGTCTCGATCGTCAGGTTGTTGAACGGCTTGACGTCCTTGGTGGGCGGCAGGTCGTCAAAGTAGATGTCCGAGCGGCGGCGCGAGTATTCGGCGTACGGCGCGATGTAGAAGCCGCGCGCCTGCCACAGCGGCTGCCGCAGCTCCGTGTGGACGCTCGCGCGGTTGCTGCCCAGCACGAGGTCGTTGCGCCATTCCAGCCCGCTCTGCGTGAGCCACGGATACCGATGCCCAAGGTTGACGTTGAACGCGCCGCGGCCATCGAAGTTGGTCGACATGCCGAGCCCGAACAGGAAGAACTGGTTGCCCCACGATTTCTCGTGCGCGTCGATCCGCAGCGTGTGCACGCCGTTCTCTTCCACCAGCCGCTGCGTCACGCTCTCGAAGTCCCCCGTGGTGGACAGCGCCGAGAGGTCGCGGTTGAGCTGTTCGGCGTCGTACGGGTCGCCCTCGTGCACGTTGAGCATCTGCCGCACGCGCGCGGCCGGCACGCGGCCGTTGGTCGTCACCGCAATGGCATCGATGCGCGTGCCGCTCGCCAGCGTGCCGCGCGGAGTGTGCTCGGCCCGGTAGGCGGCATAGGCCTGCGGCGAGAGCGACAGCGCGGCCAGCCGCGCCTGCACGCCCTGCGCGGCCTTCTCGCCCTGCAACACGCCCTGCGGGCCCTTGGCGAAATCGGTGAACGACAGATCGCGCAGCTGCGGCTCGATCAGCACGTCGTCGCCGCGCAGCAACGCCTTCTGTGCGCGCACGTTCTGGCCCACGAGGATGGTGATCATCTGCTGCGTCACGGCCGCTGGCGAGGCGAGGTCTTCCGGCCGCAGCAAGTCCGAGCCGATGTTCACGGCGATGATGATGTCCGCGCCCATGTCGCGCGCCAGCTGCACCGGCAGGTTGCTCACCAGCCCGCCATCCACGAGCGTGCGTCCGTCCACCTCGATCGGCGCGAACAGGCCCGGCACCGCCATGCTGGCGCGCATGGCCAACGGCAGCGAGCCGTGGTCCAGGATCACGGCGTCGCCGGTCGCAAGATCGGTCGCCATGGCCTTGAACGGAATCGGCAGGCGCGCGAAGTCCGTGTTGTCTGGCCACTGCGCCGTCCAGTTCTTGAGCAAGGCAAGCAGCCGGTTGCCCTGCACGAGCCCCGTCGGCAGCTTCAGGCGGCCGTCGCCGTAGCCCGCCGACAAGCCGATCGGATACTGGAAATCGTCTTCCCGCAGCGATTGCGGCAGCTTGGCGCGCTCGTTGCGGTCGAAGGCGATGTCGCTCAAGTCCACCTGCGAGAGCTTCTGCTCGAGTTCATCGGCGCGCAGTCCGCTGGCATACAGCCCGCCTACCACGGCGCCCATGCTGGTGGCGGCAATCACGTCCACAGGGACGTGCATGCGCTCGAGCATCTTGAGCACGCCGATATGCGCGTAGCCGCGTGCGCCGCCACCCGACAGCACCAGCCCGATGCGCGGCCGTGCGGCCTGTGCCCGGCTGGCGGCGGAGCCGGAGGCCTGCGCATGCACCGCCGGCGACAGCGCAATCAGCATCGCCAACATGGCGAGCGCCGCGGCGGCCCGTCGGGACGCGCAGCGGCAAAGCGAAAGAGCCAGGAAAGCCATAGACCGGGTGCGATGTTTTCTTGTTGGGCGACGTTGCAGGCGCAATGATTCCACAACCCGGATTTACCCGGTGCAATCGCGTGCGCCGCGCCACGGCGCCCTCGGGCACCGATGAATACTTTTCAGTATGAAAGTGACAGAATATTGCCCGGACCCGGACACGCTTGTTCCTACAATCCGCGATTGTCCTTTTCACGGGGCAACAGAAGACGTTCGGTGACCGAAGCACCTTGCTCAAGAAACTGAAACGCCCAGAACCAGGAGGAGATCAAGATGTGGAATCAAGTCTATGACCCGCTCGGTAACGCGGTGTGGTCCACCATCGCCGCCGGGATACCGGTCGCGGTACTGCTGTGCTCGCTGGCATTTTTCCATGTGCAGGCCCATCTGGCCGCGGGGCTCGCGCTCATCGTCGGGGTGGGCATCGCCTCGTTCGTGTTCGGCATGCCGGCTGCCATGGCGGGCAAGGCGGCGGGGCTGGGCATCGTCTCCGGGCTGTTCCCGATCGGCTGGATCGTTCTCAACATCATCTTCCTGCACCGGCTCACGACGCTGAATGGATCGTTCAAGGTCTTGCAGAGCTCCATCTCGGGCATCACCGAAGACCGCCGCCTCCAACTGCTGCTGGTGGCGTTCAGCTTTGGCGCGTTCTTCGAGGGCGCGGCGGGCTTCGGCACGCCGGTGGCCGTGACGGGCGCCATCCTCATCGGCCTGGGTTTTTCGCCGCTGGCCGCATCGGGCCTGGCACTGATCGCCAACACGGCGCCGGTGGCCTACGGCGCGCTGGGCGCACCGCTGATCGGGCTGGCCTCGGTCACGGGGTTGGACCTGCTGCAGCTCTCGGCCATGGTGGGCCGGCAGCTGCCGTTCTTCTCGGTGCTGGTGCCGTTCTGGCTGATCTGGGCGTTTGCGGGCTGGCGCGGCATGCTGCAGATCTGGCCCGCGATTCTGGTGGCGGGCGTGTCGTTCGCCATTCCGCAGTATCTGGTCTCGAACTTCCACGGGCCGTGGCTGGTGGACGTGATAGCGGCGCTGGTGTCGATGGGCTCGCTCACGCTGTTCCTCAAGGTGTGGAAGCCCAAGACGATCTGGACGTCGACCGCCCTGCGCAACCGCGAAGACAACTCCCGCGTCGACCCCGAAGCCGCCGCGGAAGCCCGCGAAGCCACCACCTCCACCGACGGCAAGATCACGCGCGTGCAG
Source organism: Ralstonia sp. RL (assembly GCF_001683835.1). Classification (NCBI taxonomy): domain Bacteria; kingdom Pseudomonadati; phylum Pseudomonadota; class Betaproteobacteria; order Burkholderiales; family Burkholderiaceae; genus Ralstonia; species Ralstonia sp. RL. The sequence goes on from NZ_LWRX01000250.1 coordinate 119,248, forward strand.
GCGTGGCTGCCGTGGGTCATCCTGACCGTGTTCGTCTTCATCTGGGGCGTGCCGCAGTTCAAGGCGTTTGCCGACGGCCTGTGGGCGTTCAAATTCGCCATCCCGGGCCTCGACAAGATGGTGCTCAAGGGCCCGCCGGTGGTGCCCAAGGTGATTGCCGAGGGCGCGGTGTTCAACTTCAACGTGCTGTCGATGGCGGGCACGGGCATCCTCGTGTCGGCCATCGTGGGCGGCCTGCTGATGGGCTATTCGGTGCCGCGCCTGCTCAAGGAGTACTGGAACACCATCAAGCTCACGCGCTATTCGCTGCTGACCATCTGCGCGATGTTCGGCATCGGTTATCTCACGCGCTATTCGGGTCTGGACGCCACGCTCGGGCTGGCCTTCGCCCACACGGGCGTGCTGTATCCGCTGTTCGGCACGATGCTGGGCTGGCTGGGCGTGGCGCTCACCGGCTCCGATACCGCATCGAACGTGCTGTTCGGCGGCCTGCAGAAGACCACGGCGGAGCAGCTCGGCCTGTCGCCGATCCTCATGTCGGCGGCCAACAGCTCGGGCGGCGTGATGGGCAAGATGATCGACGCGCAGTCCATCGTCGTGGCCTCCACCGCCACCAAGTGGTACGGCCACGAGGGCGACATCCTGCGCTACGTGTTCTTCCACTCGATCGCGCTGGCGTTCCTGGTGGGCCTGCTGATCACGCTGCAAGCCTACGTGGAGCCGTTCACGCGCATGGTCGTGCATTGACTAGGCCCCGCCTCACGGCAAGAGCCCCGCTCCACGCGGGGCTTTTTCTTTGCCTGGAAGTAGGGCTTAGGCCAAGCGGCGCCCCAGCGTTTCCGGCACCATCGCCAGGCCGATCAGCGACACCAGTCCGCAGCCGATGACATAGAGCGCCGGCGCATTCGCGTTGCCCGTCAGGTGGATCAGCTCGGTCGAGAAGAACTGCGCGAAGCCGCCAAAGATGGCGATGGCGACGCAATAGGCGATCGACAGCCCGGTCGCCCGCAAACGCTGCGGCAGCACCTCGCTCACCAGCACCATCGACGCGGGCGAGGTCATCGACATCGGCACCGAGAGGCAGCCGACCACGACCAGCAGCCGCGCAAGCGAGGGCTCGGCGTTGATCAGCGCGAAGGCCGGATAGATCATCGCCAGCAGCGCAACACGCGACCACAACACCACCTTCCGGCGCCCGATGCGGTCCGCCAGCCTGCCGGCAGACGGCGACAGCAGCACCTGCACCAGCGCCGCAATGCACGCCGCCCAGATGCCCAGCGACAGCGGCATGTGCAGCACGCTCACGGCGTAGTTGCTGAGGTAGTAGACGATGATGTACGTCGACGAAGCCACGCCGATCATCAGCAGGATGCTGGCCACCAGCGCGCTGCGGTGCTCGCGCAGCAGCGGCAGCATCGCCCCGGCCTCATGCGTGCTCGGCGGTGCGGCCGTTTCTTCCAGCCGGCGGCGGATAACGAGGCCGACCGGAATGACAAGAATGCCGATCAGGAAGGCGAGCCGCCAGCCCCACGACTCCAGCGACGCCGGCGCCAGCACGTTGCTCAGCAGCAGGCCCACCAGCGCGCCGAAGAGCGCCGCCAGGCCCTGGCTGAACGGCTGCCAGCTCGTGTAGAAGCCGCGCGAACGGTCATCCGCGTATTCGAGCAGCAGCGCGGTCGAGGCGCCCATCTCGCCGCCGATCGCAAACCCCTGCACGAGCCGCGCCAGCACAACGAGCACCGGCGCCACGATGCCGATCTGCGCATACGTCGGCGTCACGACAAAGATCAGCGACGACAGGCCCATCAGCCACAGCGTCAGCGCCACGGCGGGCTTGCGGCCGGCGCGGTCCGCATACATGCCGATCAGCAGGCCGCCGAGCGGCCGCATCAGGAAGCCCACGCCAAATGTGGCGAACGACATCAGCAGCTGGCCGGTCGCGTTGCCGACCGGAAAGTACAGCCGGCCGATCAGCGTGGCAAAGAAGCTGTACACCACGAAATCGTAGAACTCGAGCCCATTGCCGATCGTGATGGCGGCAATGGCGCGCGTGCGCGAAAGTGGCCGAGCAAGCGCCGGCGCCCGAACATTGTCGGGGGCGCCGTAGGACGGGGCGGTCGTGTGGTTGGGCATGAGTGGTCTCCGGGCGTGCTTTCTGATGGGGCCGGCCGCGCCCCCCCGGCCTGGCGGGATGAAAAAGACATCGCGGCACGGCTGTGATGACGGTTGCGTCGACGGGGCCGATTCAGGCGCCGCGCGGCTCTTCGGCGAGGCTGTCCGTTGCGGCCGGCCTCACGCGCACGTACCAGGCTGCAGACATGAGCGCGACCCAGCCGGCGCCGACGTACAGGGCCACGCGGGTGTCTTGCATGTAGCCGAGCACGCCGATCACGAACAGCATGAACGCGATGGCCAGCGCCGGGCCCACCGGCCACAAGGGCACCTTGAACTTGAGCGCGCGCAACTCTTCGGCCGACAGGCGGCGGCGCATGGCCACCTGCGACAGCAGGATCATCAGCCACACCCACACGGTCGCGAACGTGGCGATCGACGCGATGATGACGAAGACGTTCTCGGGAATCAGGTAGTTCAGCACCACGCCACCCAGCAGCGCGCCGGCCATGGTGAGTACCGTGACCCACGGCACGCCCTGGCGCGACGTCGCCGCAAAGACGCGCGGCGCCTGGCCTTGCTCGGCCATGCCGTACATCATCCGGCCCGCGCCGAAGATGTTGCTGTTGATGGCCGAAATGGCCGCCGAGATGACGATCAGGTTCAGCACCGCCGCCGCAGACTGGATGCCCAGTCCCGAGAAGATCTGCACGAACGGGCTGCCCTGCCCGTCGATGCCGGTCCAGGGGAAGATCGCCATCAGCACGCACATCGTCAGCACGTAGAACAGCAGGATGCGCGCCGGCACGGCGTTGATCGCCTTGGGGATGACCTTGTCGGGGTCCTGCGCCTCGCCGCCGGTAATGCCGATGATCTCCACGCCGCCATAGGCGAACATGACGACGGCGAACGAGGCGATCAGGCCGCCCACGCCGTGCGGCAGGAAGCCGCCGTGCGACCACAGGTGGCTCAGGCCGGGCGCATGGCTGCCGTTCAGTTGCACGCCGAGGAAGAGGATCACGATGCCGCCGGCAATCATCGCGCCGATCGCCACGATCTTGATGAGCGCGAGCCAGAACTCCATCTCACCGAACACCTTCACGTTGCACAGGTTCAGGCCGCAGATGAGCAGGACGATGCCCAGCACCCAGATCCACTGCGGCACCTCCGGAAACCAGAAGCCCATGTAGATGCCGAAGGCGGTCACGTCGGCCAGGCAGACGATGACCATCTCCAGGATGTACGTCCACCCGGTCAGGAAGCCCGCAAGCGGCCCGAGGTTGTCCCGCGCGTAGCGGCCGAACGAGCCTGAGACCGGCTGCCGCACCGCCATTTCGCCCAACGCCCGCATGACCATGTACACGGCCGCGCCGCCAATCATGTACGCGAGGATGACCGCCGGCCCGGCCAGCTGGATGGCCGATGCGGACCCGTAAAACAGGCCCGTACCAATGGCCGAGCCGAGCGCGAGAAAGCGGATATGCCGCGCGCGCAGGTTGCGTTGCAGGTGGTTCAAACTGCCTCCTCTCTGGATGGGAGCCCCCCCGCGGGGCTCGTCGCCGGGGCGTGCGGATCTGCGTCCGGTGATGCCGGGGCGACGTGGGGCGTGAGCTGCGGTACGGCTGCGGGCGGCATGGCCTCCAAGCGATCGCTCGCCGTACATACAACACATCGATAACGACAATGTTCTTGTATATACATATCGAGACAAATTAGGGCATTCCCGAAGTTGCGCGAACGGCAGCCCACTTCGGCCCTGCTGTGTGAGGGCCATGCATGCGGAAAAAGCGAAAGGAAATTGCCGCCCGGGAAGCGTCGGCGGCGCGGACGTCAGCCGGCCGTTGTCACACCCAGCCCAGCCCGCCGGCCAAGGCGCCAAGGCCTACCAGAATCAGCGGATGGACGCGGGTGAAGGTGCACGTCAGAACCGTGGCGACCGTCAGGGCGATGGTGCCGAAGCTGTTGTCGGCACCGCGCGCGAGGATCCAGCCGGTGGAGAACAGCAGCCCGATGGTGAGCGGCGCAAGGCCACGGCGCACCAGCGCGATCCAGCGCGCATCGGGGGAGCGGTGCATGACGCGCGCGATCACCGCCGCAATCACGCACGACGGAAGGCAGATGCCCACCAGCGAGGCGATCGCCCCCGCCAACCCCGCCGCCTGCCAGCCGAACAGTTCGACGAACAGCACGTTGGGGCCCGGTGCCGCCTGCGAGATGGCATACATGGCGCTCAACTGCTCGCTGGTCATGTAGTGGCGGGTATCGACCAGAAACCGGTGCATGTCGGGCAGCGTCGAACTGGCCCCGCCGATGGACAGGAACGACAACACGAGGAAGTGCCAGAACAGGTCGAAGGCGGTGGCGAGATGGCTCATCGCATCGCCCTCCACTCGAGCACGAGGGCGAGCGGGATCAGCACCAGCATCACCCACACCAGCGGCCACTGCAGCACGCCGATCGTCAGAAACACCGCCAGGCCGACACCGATGGCGCGCCACGTGCGCGACTGCCCCTGCGCCAGCTTGACGGCCGTGGTCAGCACCAGCCCCGCCGCCACGGCCGCCATGCCCTTGAGCAGGTTCTGCACCAGCGACAGCCCGCTGAAATGGTCATACAGCAAGACGATCAGCAACAGCAGTACGGCCGGCGTGAACACCAGCCCGCTCAGGGCCGCCGCCGCACCGCGCACGCCGTGGTAGCGGTAGCCGAGCATCACCGAGAGGTTGACGACATTCGGGCCCGGCAACACTTGGCCCAGGCTCAGCAACTCGGCGAACTCGGCATTGGAAAGCCAGCGGTTGCGATCGACGATGCCGGCGCGCGCAAACGGCAGCACGCCGCCAAAGCCCGACAGGCCCATGCGCGCAAACTCGGTGAAGAGCTTGCGGCAGGAAGGAGCATTGGCCGCCGGCTCGGCGTGCGGGTCGGTCATCGCGTCAGGCCGCTTCCGGTGCAGGCTTGGGCAGCGAGAGCTTCGGATCGCGCAGCTTCGGCTCGAGCACCTTGCCTTTGCGTGCGCGCTTGCCGGCGTACGGCTCCTGGGCGCGCGTGGTCATCGTCGTTTCGCTGACCTTGCCGCCCCGCGGGCCGGCGCCCGTCAGCACGAACCCGGCTGGGCCGAAGGCGAGCGCCTGTGCGAGCGTTTCGTTCTTCTCGAGCTCCATCAGGATCACGCCGCGGCCGCCGCTGGAGAGCGTCTTCAGTTCGGCAATCGGGAACAGCAGCAGGCGCCCGTTCGCCGACAGGCACGCCACGCCGTACGCGTCTGCGGGCACCGGCGCCGGCTTGTTCGGCTGGTCGCCTTCGTCCAGCGTCAGGAACGCCTTGCCGGCCTTCTGACGGCCGACCATGTCGCCCACCTTGGCCATGAAGCCGTTGCCGCCGCGCGTGGAGATCAACACGTTCTGCTCGACGTTGCCGGCGAAGGTGTGGGCGATGTGCGTGCCTGGCGCGAGCTCGATCAGCGTGGTCAGCGGCACGCCGTCGCCACGGCCGCCGGGCAGGTTCGCCACGGCCACGGAGTAGACGCGGCCGGTGCCCTTGTCGTCGCGCGTGCCGAAGATGAGCAGCGCATCGGTGGTTCGGCACTCGAAGGTGTCGTACAGCGCATCGCCCGCCTTGAAGCCGAACTGCGTGGCGTCGTGGCCATGGCCCTGGCGCGTGCGCACCCAGCCCTTCTGCGAGACGATGACCGTGACGGGTTCGTCGATCACCTTCACTTCGGCGGCGGCGCGGCGCTCCTCCTGGATGAGCGTGCGGCGGTCGTCGCCGTATTGCTTGGCGTCGGTCTCGATCTCTTTGATGATGCGACGGCGCATCATGGTTTCGGACTTCAGCAGCACGTCGAGGTCGGCCTGTTCTTCGCGCAGGCTCTTCAGCTCCTGCTCGATCTTGATGGCTTCCAGGCGCGCGAGCTGGCGCAGGCGGATTTCCAGGATGTCCTCGGCCTGACGCTCGGTCAGGTTGAAGGCCTGGATGAGCGCAGCCTTGGGCTCGTCGCTCTCGCGGATGATGCGGATGACCTCCTCGATGCGCAGCAGCACCATCTGCCGGCCTTCCAGGATGTGGATGCGGTCTTCCACCTTGCCCAGGCGATGGCGCGTGCGGCGCGTGACCGTGGCGAAGCGGTAGCTGATCCACTCGCGCAGGATCTCGGCCAGGCCCTTCTGGCGCGGCCGGCCGTCCATGCCGATCATCACCAGGTTGATGGCCGCCCCCGACTCCAGCGACGTGTGCGCCAGCAGCGCGTTGGCAAACTCCTGCTGGTCGATGTTCTTGCTCTTGGGCTCGAACACGAGGCGCACCGGCGCATCCTTGCCCGACTCGTCGCGCACCGCATCGAGCAGGCCGAGCATCGTCTGCTTCATCTGCAACTGGTCCGGCGACAGCGACTTCTTGCCCGCGCGCACCTTCGGGTTGGTCAGCTCTTCAATCTCTTCGAGCACCTTCTGCGACGAGGTGTTCGGCGGCAGCTCCGTCACCACGAGCTGCCACTGGCCGCGCGCGAGGTCTTCGATCTTCCAGCGCGCGCGCACCTTGAGGCTGCCGCGCCCGGTCTCGTACACCTGTGCAATATCCGTAGCCGACGAGATGATCTGCCCGCCGCCCGGAAAGTCCGGGCCCGGCATGTACTGCATCAGGTCGGTGCTGGTGAGCTTGTCGTCGCGGATCAGCGCCACGGCAGCATTGGCGACTTCGCGCAGGTTGTGCGACGGAATCTCGGTGGCCATCCCCACCGCAATGCCCGATGCACCGTTGAGCAGCACGAACGGCAGGCGCGCCGGCAGCAACTTCGGCTCTTCCATCGAGCCGTCGTAGTTCGGCACGAAGTCGACCGTGCCCTGGTCGAGCTCCTCGAGCAGCAGGCGCGAGATGGGCGTGAGGCGTGCTTCTGTGTAGCGCATCGCCGCCGCGCCATCGCCATCGCGCGAGCCGAAGTTGCCCTGGCCGTCGATCAGCGGATAGCGCAGCGAGAAATCCTGCGCCAGGCGCACCAGCGCGTCGTAGGCCGACTGATCGCCGTGCGGGTGGTATTTACCGAGCACGTCACCGACCACGCGCGCGGATTTGACGGGCTTCGCGTCGGCGCGCAGGCCCATCTCGTGCATCGCAAACAGGATGCGGCGCTGCACCGGCTTCTGGCCGTCGGCCACCTCGGGCAGCGCGCGGCCCTTGACCACGCTGATGGCGTAGTCGAGGTAGGCGCGCTCGGCATAGGCGCCAAGGGTGAGCGCTTCGGCCGGCTCGCTGGGGTCGAAGAGGATGTCTTGTTGTTCCATGGAGGTTCAAGCGAAAGCGGCGCGCTTCAACGTGGCGGCGCCGCCAGGATCAATGTTGGGGAATGTTCTTGGCCACGCCGGTGGCCGGGTCGAGTACGAGTTCGATGCGCGCCGGGCGGCCCGTCCGGCCGGGCTTGCGCGTGGCCATGACGCCGTCGGCGCTCGCGTTCATCATCCCGGGCGCGGCGCCCACCGGGTTGTAGTAACGATAGAACTGCAGCACCGTCTTCACGTAGTTCTGCGTCTCGGCGTACGGCGGGATGTCGTTGCCATGCTTCTGCACCGCGCCCTCGCCGGCGTTGTAGGCAGCGAGCACGAGTTCGAGGTTGCCCGAGAACATGCGCAGCAGGTCGCTCAGGTAGCGCACGCCGGTGGTGATGTTGGTCTTGGGGTCGGCCAGCTTCTGTGCGGCGCTGCGGCGCGCGTCGCTCGTCACGCCGTAGCGTGCGCCGGTGTCCGGGATCACCTGCATCAGGCCGATCGCGCCCTTGGGCGACACGGCCTGCGGGTTGAAGCCGGATTCGGCGGCAATCACGGCCTTCACCAGGGCGGGATCGACGCCGTGCCTGCTTGCGGCTTGGCGAATCAGCGGCTCGACCGTCGGCACGTTGGGGTGCTGCAGCACGGCGCGCACGAGGCGCTGCCGCATGCCGGTGCCGTTGTCGAGCGCATCGCGCTTGCTGGCGTTGAGGTAGGCGTCGGCATCAGGCAGTTCCGTGGCGGGCAGCGCGATGGCGGTGTCGGCCTTGTCGCCGGCCTTGTCAGCATTGCCGCCCACGGCGGCGCCCTTCATGAACAGCACGTAGCGGTCGTCCAGCCGCTCGGACGCGAAATGCGCAAGACCGTTTTCGTCGATGTAGCCGTAGACGTCTGCGCGCGCCGGCTGGCCGGCCAGCAGGGCCAGCGCCGTGAGCACATAAGCGAAACGTCGGAACAGCATCATCGTTGTCGGTTGGCTATCAGATATCGGCTTCGACCTCGTTGCCGCGTGCCTCGAGCCATGTGCGGCGCGCGCCGGCTTCACCCTTGCCCATGAGCATGTTCATCACGCCCACGGTCTGCTCCATGCCCAGGTCGCCCAGCGACACGGGCAGCAGGCGGCGCGTATCGGGGTTCATGGTCGTTTCCCAGAGCTGCTCGGCGCTCATCTCGCCCAGGCCCTTGAAGCGGGAGATCTGCCAGGCGCCTTCCTTGACGCCATCCTTGCGCAGCTTGTCTTCAATGGCTTCGAGCTCGCCGTCGTCCAGCGCGTAGAGCTTCTGCGCGGGCTTCTTGCCGCGCGCCGGGGCATCGACACGATACAGCGGCGGACGGGCCACGCACACGTGCCCGCGATCGATCAATTGCGGGAAGTGCTTGAAGAACAACGTGAGCAGCAGCACCTGGATGTGCGCGCCGTCCACGTCCGCGTCGGACAGGATGCAGATCTTGCCGTAGCGCAGGCCCGACAGGTCGACCGCCTCGTTCGGACCGTGCGGGTCCACGCCGATGGCGACTGCAATGTCGTGCACTTCATTGTTGGCGAACAGGCGGTCGCGCTCGGTCTCCCAGGTGTTCAGCACCTTGCCGCGCAACGGCAGGATGGCCTGGAATTCCTTGTCGCGGCCCATCTTGGCCGACCCGCCGGCCGAGTCGCCTTCCACCAGGAAGAGCTCGTTGCGGGTGACGTCGTCCGATTCGCAATCGGTCAGCTTGCCCGGCAGCACGGCCACGCCGGAGCCCTTCTTCTTCTCAACCTTTTGCGCCGCGCGCGTGCGCGCCTGCGCCTGCTTGATGACGAGTTCGGCCAGCTTCTTGCCGTGGTCGACATGCTGGTTCAGCCACAGCTCCAGCGCCGGGCGGCTGAAGGTCGACACGAGCCGCACCCCATCGCGGCTGTTCAGGCGCTCCTTGATCTGGCCCTGGAACTGCGGGTCGAGCACCTTGGCCGAGAGCACGAACGAGGCACGCGCAAACACGTCTTCGGGCATCAGCTTGACGCCCTTGGGCAGCAGCGCGTGCATCTCGACGAAGCTCTTCACGGCCTGGAACAGGCCTTCGCGCAGGCCGGATTCGTGCGTGCCGCCGGCGGGCGTCGGGATCAGGTTGACGTAAGACTCGCGCACGGGCGAGCCCTCTTCCGTCCAGGCCACCACCCACGACGCGCCTTCTCCGTAGGCGAAACCCTCTTCGCCGGGCTTGTCGGGGTCGGCAAAATGTTCGCCCTCGAACAGCGGGATGACGGGCTCGGCACCGCTGCCCTGTGCGAGCGATTCGACGAGGTAGCCGCGCAGGCCCTGGTCGTATTGCCATTCGAGCGTCTCGCCGGATTTTTCCAGCGTGAGCGTGACTTTCACGCCCGGCAGCAGCACGGCCTTGCTGCGCAGCAGGCGCTGCAGCTCGGCCTGCGGGATGTTCTCGGAATCGAAGTACTTGGCGTCGGGCCACACGCGCACCCGGGTGCCGCTCTTCTTCTCGCCGCGCTCGGCTTTGCGGGTCGTCAGCTTCTCGATAACGTCACCGCCCGAGAACGCAAGCGTCGACACATTGCCGTCGCGCCACACCGTCACTTCGAGCCGCGTCGACAGGGCGTTCGTCACCGACACGCCCACGCCATGCAGGCCCCCGGAGAACGCGTACGCGCCGCCACGGCCCTTGTCGAACTTGCCGCCCGCGTGCAGCCGCGTGTAGACGATCTCGACCACCGGCACGCCCTCTTCCGGGTGGATGCCGACGGGAATGCCGCGCGCCTCGTCTTCCACCGTCACGCTGCCGTCCTTGTGCAGCGTCACGGCGATCAGCTTGCCGTAGCCGCCCAACGCCTCGTCGGCGGCGTTGTCGATCACTTCCTGCACGATGTGCAGCGGGTTGTCGGTGCGTGTGTACATGCCCGGCCGTTGCTTGACCGGTTCCAGGCCCTTGAGGACCTTGATCGACGATTCGCTGTATTGGGAGGTTTTGCTCATGGAAGGCGGAAAGACAGGCAGGCTCAGGGTTGCCCCGAGCACCGGAATGCAGCGCGCATTGTAAAGGAAGCTGTCTTTGACAATGCGGAGGGATGGTCAGCGCCCAAATGCGACCCCGAGCCGACATTGGGCCGACATCCCGCTGACATCCAGGCGGTTTACACGTTGCCGGCGCGCTTGCCTTCGAGAGCTTCCCAGCGCTCCAGCGCCTCCAGCAGTTCCAGCTCGATGGCTTCGTGGCGTTCGGCCAGCTTCTGTGCGCGTTCCGGGTCGCGGGCGTAGATCGTGCCGTCCTCGAGTTCGGCGCCGACCTGCTTCTGCTCGGCTTCCAACGACTCGATCCGTGCCGGCAGCGCATCCAGCTCGCGCTGCTCCTTGTAACTGAGCTTGACGGTGGCGCGCTCGCGCGGCTTGGCGGCCTCGGGCTTCTTCTCCTCGGCGACGGGCCTGGCGGCCTGCACGATCTGCGCCGAACGCGCCGACTGCGTCTGCCAATCCGAGAACCCGCCCACGTATTCGCGCCAGCGGCCTTCGCCCTCCGCCGCAATCACCGACGTGACGACGTTGTCGACGAACGCGCGGTCGTGCGAAACCAGAAACACCGTCCCGCTGTATTCCTGCAGCAGTTCTTCGAGCAGTTCGAGCGTGTCGATGTCCAGATCGTTGGTCGGCTCGTCCAGCACGAGCACGTTGGCCGGCCGCGCAAACAAGCGCGCGAGCAGCAGCCGGTTGCGTTCACCGCCCGACAGCGATGCCACCGGCGAGCGCGCCCGTTCCGGCGGAAACAGGAAGTCGCCCAGGTAGCTCATCACGTGCTTGCGCTGGCCGTTGACTTCGATCCAGTCGCTGCCTGGGCTGATGGTGTCGGCCAGCGAACGGTCGAGATCGAGCTGCGCGCGCATCTGGTCGAAATACGCCACCTGCAGGTTGGTGCCGTTGCGCACCGTGCCGGAGTCGGGCGGCAATTCGCCGAGGATCAGCTTGAGCAAGGTCGTCTTGCCGACGCCGTTGGCGCCCAGGATGCCAACCTTGTCGCCGCGCAGGATGGTGGCGGAGAAATCGTCGACGACGGTCTTGTCGCCGTAGCGCTTGGTCACGTCGATCAGCTCGGCGACGATCTTGCCGGAGCGATCCCCCTGCGAGACCTCGAGCTTGACGTTGCCCTGCACCTCCCGGCGCGCGGCGCGCTCGACGCGCATCTGCTCCAGGCGTGCCACGCGGCCAACGCTGCGCGTGCGCCGCGCTTCCACACCCTTGCGGATCCACACCTCTTCCTGCGCGAGCAGCTTGTCGAAGCGGGCATTTTCCAGCGCCTCGGCTTCGAGCTGCTGCGCCTTGCGTGTCTGGTACGCCGTGAAGTTGCCGGGATACGAGCGCAGCTTGCCGCGATCGAGCTCGATGATGCGCGTGGCAACGCGGTCGAGGAACGCGCGATCGTGCGTGATGAACAGCACGCTGCCGCGAAACGCGAGCAGCAGGTCTTCGAGCCAGCGGATGGACTCGTAGTCGAGGTGGTTGGTCGGCTCGTCCAGCAACAGGATGTCGGGCGCGCCCACCAGCGCCTGCGCCAGCGCGACGCGCTTGGTCAACCCGCCCGACAGCGAGCCGATGCGTGCGCCAGGCTGCAGGCCGAGTTGCGCGATGGTGGTTTCGACCCGCGTACGCAGTTGCCACGCGTCGGCGGCTTCGAGTTGCGCCTGCAGGGCATGCAGCGTGTGCAGCGCGGCTTCGTCGTGCGAATCGCCCATCGACGTGATGAGGGCTTCGTATTCCGCCAGCAGGCCCGCCGCATGCGGCACACCCATCGCGACGGCTTCGGCCACGGTCTGGTCCGGATCGAACACGGGCTCCTGGGGCACGTAGGCCGAGGTCACGCCGCTCTGGCGGGCGATCAGGCCGTCGTCGGGCGCGGTCGTGCCGGCCACGATCTTGAGCAGCGACGATTTGCCCGTACCGTTGCGGCCGATCAGGCCAACACGCTCGCCAGCTTCCAGCGAGAAATCGGTGTGATCGAGCAGCGCCACGTGGCCGAACGCCAGTTGCGCATCGGTAATGGAAAACAGGGCCATGCCGGATAGAAGAAAGATGCGGGCCGTGTGCGGCCAGAAGGCGCGTATTGTAGTCGCCCCGCCCGGTATTGGGCCTGTGGCGCATTGCGCTCGGACATCGCGGTGCTATAACGCTTGTGCCGCCGGGCGCGCTTTGCCGCTCCGGCCGAGGCCACCCACTCCTCATCCAAGGAAACACGATGCGCGGACTATTCGGCTTGTTGATCGCCCTGATCATCGTAGGCATTCCGGTGCGGCAGATCCTGTTGCGGACCGGCTTTTCACAATGGTGGGCGCTGCTGGTGCTGGTTCCGGTGGCCAACCTGGTCGGCCTGTGGATCTTCGCGTTCTCCAAATGGCCGCGGCAGTCTGCGCAGCCGAACGACGTGCTGCCCCACCAGGGCTGAATCCGTGATACCAAAGAAAACGGCCCGCTTTCGGCGGGCCGGAAGAGTCTCTCCTCGATGCCTTGCGAACAAGACATGGGCGGAGCATAGCGCCCCTTCTCCATGTCGGGCAGTCAGGACAAACCCGGTAAGGACAAACGCGTAACGCCAAGGCCGGCGCGGCTTCGCACCGCAACAACGCATGCTGCGTCAACGATGCGCAGCATGCACCGCAGAGCTCGCCTGCGCAGCGGGTCGATGGTGCAACCCATCCCGATACGCACATCGGGTGTGCGTCGCGCACCACTGGAATGCACATCCGCGCCGCGGCATCTCAGCGCAAACGATCCGCACCTGCTGCCTGCTTACAACACCCCGGCCAGGCCCGGCCTCCACATGGCCCCATCGCACCGTATCATGCGGCAGGCCCTTCCGGTCACGAGCCGGACATAACGATAAGGCGGGCCGCGATTTTTCTCCGGGGGATACAACCATGCTGTTCTTCAAGCGCACGCTGCCCGCCGCAGCGCTGCTCTCTGCCGTGCTGTCCACGCTGGTGCCGGGCACTGCCCTGGCCTCTTCCACACCGGTGCTGGACCGCATCCGCGATACGGGCACCGTGCGTGTCGCATATCGCGAAAGCTCCGTGCCGTTCTCGTTCTACGACGCCGACAGGAAACCCGTCGGCTACGCGATGGACCTCTGCCTGCGCGTGGTCGACAAACTGCGCGCCGACCTCAAGCGGCCCGACCTGAAAGTCCAGTACGTGATGGTCACCTCGTCCAACCGCATTCCGACGATCACCGAAGGCAGGGCCGACCTCGAGTGCGGCTCGACGACGAACAACCGCGAACGCCGCGAAAAGGTGGCCTTCACCATCCCGCACTACATCGCCGGTATCCGCATGATCGTCAAGACGTCATCGGGCATCCGCAAGTGGGAGGACCTGCGCGACAAGACCATCGTCACCACCAAGGGCACCACCAGCGTGGCCGAGCTGCGCAAAATGAACGACGTGCGCGTGCTGAACATGAAGTTCATCGAGGCGAAGGATCACGCCGAATCGTTCGCGATGGTCGAGGCCGGCAAGGCCGATGCCTTCCCGATGGACGACGTGCTGCTCTACGGCTTTCGCGCCAACGCCAAGAACCCCGGCGACTACGCCGTGGTGGGCGACATGCTGACGGTCGAGCCCTACGCGATCATGCTCAGCAAGGACGACGCCGAGTTCAAGCGCCTCGTCGATCGCGCGATGACCAACATCATCCTCGACTACGAAGCCGAGAAGCTCTACAAGAAGTGGTTCCAGCAACCGATTCCGCCGCATGGCGCGAAGCTGGACATCCCGATGAGCTTCCTGCTGCGCGATTCGTTCAAGTACCCGAGCGACAAGGTCGCCGACTGATCGAGAACGTCCGAAGCTTCACGCCGCCGTCTTGAACGGCGGCGTTTTTGTTTGCGGTCGGTCAGTGCCGCGGAAGCATCGGTCTGCCGAGCATGCGCGAGAGCACGGCCTCCGGCGAGTGCGTGCGGTCGGCAATCGCGGCCGGGTCCAGGTAGAACGTCTGCTCCACCATCGCGCGGCCGCGCATGGCCGCGTGCAGCGCCTGATCGCTGAAGACGACCCACGTGGCACCCGGCGCGAACTCGAAGGTCTGCTGCGGGGCGCTGCGCTGGTATTGCAGGTCGGCCTTGGCCAGATCGTGCAACTGGAGCATGCGATGGTCGTATTCCGAGCGCGGGCGCTTGGTGATGTGCAGCTTGTCCATCAGCCACGACTGGCCCGGCCACATCCCATGCGTCTTCGGCACGAAGCGCTGGGCAAAATCGGCAAACGGCTCGCCGATGCGCCATACGCGCGGCGCATCCGGGTCGACGTTGTGAAACACGCGCAAGAGCCGCTGGCCGTGCAGCGGGTTCGACGGAAAGGAATCGACATGCAGGCGCGTATCGTCCTTGCGCCAGCTCACGGGGCGGCCGGCAATCTGCGCCGGGCGCAGCGACGTGCCCGCCCGCTTCAGGTGCGGGCCGTAATCTGGAAACAGCGTGAGGACGAGGCGCTCCGCGGCATCGGCATAGCGGCGGATCAGCGCTGCGAGATCAGCCAGGTCTGCCGGTTCGCCCACCGCGCCGCGCACGGCGGTCTCGTTGGCGCGCAGGTTGATGTTCTTGGTTTTGCCGTCAGACCAGCGCGCGTCGAGAAAGCGCTGCTCGCGCGCATCGAGCGGAAAATCCAGATCGGGAAAATGCAGCACGTTGCCGCGCTCGAGCGCAGCGCGCATGGCAACGGCTTCATCGGCCGTGACATGGGGCGCCCATTCCCGCACCGGCCAGGGCACCACCATGTCGATGGCCGGCGGCTCGGCGGACGTTGCCTGGGCGGGATGGCGATGCTGTACCGACGCGTCCGTCGGCATCAAACCCTGCTGCGTGCTTCTCATGACCTGATCAATCGCTGATTGAAATAATCGCGAATGATAGAACGGCGGCCTGCTCAGCGCATCGTCAGCGAATGCAACGTCGTATGTCATACGGCCGTATTGGGCGGCCGGGGTTTAGGTCAACAGTAAAGCCGGAGCCGTTACAGGAAGTGCTTGACGACCTGTTCTTCCAGCCCGACAAACCGCACGAGCTGGCGCGAGCCGTCGGGAAACTGCTTGATGACGTGGCCGTCCGGCGTGTCGGTGTGGCGGAAGTAGATGGGGCGATCGACCGTCGCTGCGCGATGGGCCGGCAGGAAGCCTTGCAGCGATGATTCCACCGTCCACGGATCGTCCCGTTCTTCGGAAATCAGCATGTTGGTCGCCTGGAGGTTTCTTGCTTGGGAAAGGAAGCATAACGTTCGGCCACAATCGTGCAAAGTTCGTAATACTTAAATCTGGCTTCTTCGACCGATCGTTCGTTCGATTTACCGTTTGCGGCGGGGCGCGCCCGCGCACATTGTGGGGCGCGCCCGACAAAACCCATGCCATCATCAATGTTTCACAGTGTTCTGATCGCAGCCCGCGCCGGCGGGCTTGCCGCCCTCGATGCGTGACGCCTCCCGCTCCTGGTTTTCCGCCGTGCGTGTTCGCATGTTGCGCGCGTTCGAGCGCAAGCTCCGGCAAGCGTCGCGCATGTCGCGCAATGGACTGCGGTTCACGATCTTCCTGGCCGGCGCGATGGCCGTCGCGGTGTTTTCGCTCGTGTTTTCATGGCTGGCAGACACTGCGCTGGCGTGGCAACGCGCGTTGCACACGCACACAGCGTGGGTCGCGTGGGCCTTGCTGCCGCCGGGCCTGGCCGCGGTGCGTTGGCTGACGCTCCGGGTGGCGCCGCAGGCGCGCGGCAGCGGCATTCCGCAGGTCATCGCCACCCAGCACCTGCCGCCGTTTGGCCTGGCGCAGACCACGCTGGCGTCCTTTCCGCAGGCGCTCTGGAAGATCGCGCTGACAGCCGTGGCGCTGTTCCTCGGGGCCTCGGTGGGACGCGAGGGGCCGTCGGTGCAGGTCGGAGCGGCGGCCATGCTGGCGTGGGGCCATTGGTGGCAGCACCGCGCCGGCGTGCGTGTCGGCTTCCATGCCCAGGCGCTCCTGACGGCCGGTGCGGCCGGCGGCCTGGCGGCGGCGTTCAATACACCGCTGGCCGGGGTGGTCTTTGCCATCGAGGAGCTGGGCAAGGGCGCTGCGCTGCGGTGGGACCGGCTGGTGCTGGCCGGCGTGCTGGCCTCGGGCTTCCTGTCGCTGGCGGTGGTGGGCAACAACCCGTACTTCCGCGTGCACGAACCGATTCTTTTTCTGCGCGAGGCGTGGCCGTGGATCGTCATGGCGGCGCTCGTCTGCGGCGTGTTCGGCGGGCTGTTCGCCAAGCTCTTGCTGAGCGGCGTGGCGGGTGTGCTCCCTGTGGCCATCGGCCAGCGCGCGCAGCGTCATCCGGTCTGGACGGCGTTCGGATGCGGTGTGCTGATCGCCTGCATCGGCGCCGCCACCCACGGCGACACCTACGGCACCGGCTACGAGCAGGCGGCCGCGCTGCTCAACGGACAGCCGATCGAGACCCACTGGTTTGGCGTGGCCAAGCTCGCGGCGGCGGTCGTGTCGTACTTTGCGGGCATTCCAGGCGGCATCTTCACGCCGTCGCTGGCGATTGGTGCGGGCCTCGGCCAGCATCTGTGGCTGCTCACGGGCGGCCTGGCCGATGAACGGGTGCTCGCGCTGGTGTCGATGGCAGCCTTCCTGGCCGCCGCCACGCAGGCCCCCATCACCGCCAGCGTGATCGTCATGGAAATGACGCGCAGCCAGAACATGATGTTCCATTTGCTCGCCGCCACCCTGCTCGCTTCGTTCGTGGGCCGCCAGTTCTGTCCGCGACCGTTCTATCACGCGGCGTCGCGCGGTTTCCGGCGGGAAGCGCTGGCCGTCGAAGCCGCCTCCGAAAAGGCCGCCAAGGCCTAGCCCGGCTGGCCTTGGCGGCCCAAATTGCGTAGAATCGCCGCTCGCTCGGGCGGCCGTTGGCGTCACCCGGCACAGGTCACTCGCCGTAGCACAATGGATAGTGCACGCGCCTCCTAAGCGTGAGATACAGGTTCGATTCCTGTCGGCGGGACCACCGGATGCGGCAAAGCCAGGCAGCGTGCCTGGCTTTTTTGCTTGCTGGGTGCACAACGAACGACGAGGCCCGCCACCAGCGGGCGGGCCTATGGCTGCGGATGGCCCCGGGCCGTCTAGGTCAGCACCGGCAGAGCTTCGAGCACGAGCAGCCCGATCAGCACCCCGATGACCGTCAGCAGCACGCGGATCCCTACCCGCGCGCCTCGGATCACCAGTGGCGCAGACGCCAGTCCGATCACGCCCGCAACGCACACGGCGAGCAACAGATAAAGGTTGGAGAAGGCCATCGGGAATTCCATCATCCGCCCCTTTCCCGGCCGTCAGCGTGGCCGGTGTTTCGAGTATAGGACGCGACCCCCATCCGGCAAGCGGTGTCACGGCGGTTTGACGCACTGCAAAAAATCGTGCTATAGTCCGTGACTTGGCTGCTTACTGCCCATTGCGGTTGGCCGATGTGCTGGCTCAGGCCTGCGTCCATCGCCCATGACTCCGCCCCAAAAGCATGCGCAGCCGATTGCCATTGTGCTTGGCATCGTCTCCGATCTCCCGCGTGGATTTACATCACGCCGAAGGGACCGCCGCCCCACCTCGCTGATCCATGTGATCCACATTCAGCTTGAGGCCGGCCCACTCCCCCGCCTTGTCCGTTCTGCAGCCCGTCTGTCGAACCGGCCTTATTCGATTGGCGCCGACGCCCGTGATTAACCGGTCGCCGTATCCCCTTTCCGTCGTTCGCGTCAGTTGATGCGGCCGGCGCGGCAGCCTTACTTAAAAGCTATTCGACATGACGCAGCCTCAAGACGGCAGCGGCGCCATTGCGCACGCTGAAACCGCCACCACCACCGATCTCATCGCCAACGCCGCCACCCGTGCCAGCGCTTTTGCACAGCTGGGCCTGGACGAACGCATCGTCCGCGCGCTGGGCGAAGTGAACTACACCACGCCGACGCCGGTGCAGGCGCAAGCCATTCCGGCCTGCCTGCTGGGCCGCGACCTGCTGGTCACGAGCCAGACCGGTTCGGGCAAGACCGCAGCCTTCATGCTGCCGGCCATCCAGCGCATCAGCGAGCAGCCCGAGCCGCACCGTCCGCGCATGGACGGCCCGCCGCAGCGCATGAAGGGCCGTCGCCCCCGCCCGGCCCCAGCCAAGCCGTCGCTGCTGGTGCTCACGCCCACGCGTGAACTGGCCCTGCAGGTGACGACCGCCGCGTCGCAATACGGCCGCCACATGCGTCGGATCGTCTGTGCGAGCATCCTGGGCGGCATGCCCTATCCGAAGCAGCTCGACATGCTGGCACGCATGCCGGACATCATCATCGCCACGCCGGGCCGCCTGCTCGACCACATCGACTCGGGCCGCATCGACCTGTCGGCGCTGAACATGCTGGTGTTCGATGAAGCCGACCGCATGCTGGACATGGGCTTCGCCGACGACATCGAAGCCATCGTCGGCGCCACGCCGCAGTCGCGCCAGATGCTGATGTTCTCGGCCACCATGGACCGCCGCATCGAGCAGCTCGCCGAACGCATGATGCGCGACCCGCAGCGCATCGAGATCGCCGCCGCCAAGGTCGACCAGAGCCACATCGAAGAGCGTCTGCACTTTACCGACGACGTCTCGCACAAGGAGCGCCTGCTCGACCACCTGCTGCGCGATGCCACGCTCAAGCAGGCGATCGTGTTCACGGCCACCAAGCGCGATGCCGACTCGCTGGCCGAACGCCTGACCGAGACGGGCTTCTCCGCCGGCGCGCTGCATGGCGACATGCACCAGGGCGCCCGCAACCGCACGCTGACGGCGCTGCGCCGCGGCCAGCTGCGCGTGCTGGTAGCCACCGACGTGGCAGCACGCGGCATCGACGTGCCCGACATCACGCACGTGGTGAACTTCGACCTGCCCAAGCAGGCGGAAGACTACGTGCACCGCATCGGCCGTACGGGCCGCGCCGGCCGCAGCGGCATCGCCATCAACCTGGTGAACCACAACGACACGTTCCAATGGCGCCGCATCGAGCGCTTCGTGGACCGCCGCATCGACGCCAGCGTCATCGAAGGCCTCGAGCCGAAGCGCACGCCCAAGCCGCGCACCGGCGGCCCGCGTGCCGGCGGCGACCGTGGCGGCTATCGCGGTGGCAACGGCGGCGGCAACTGGCGCGGCCAGCGCGACGGCCATGCCGCGCGCCAAGGCAGCGGCGGCAGCAACGAAGGCCGCTTCCAGCGCAGCTTCGGTGGCGACCGCGATGGTTTCGCACCGCGTCGCGACGATCGCGGCGACCGCAACGGCGGCTACCAAGGCGGCCAGCGTGAATGGAACCGCGACGACCGCGCCCCGCGCCAGGCGTACGGCCAGCAAAACCGCGGCGACTGGCAACAGCGCCCGGCCCGCACGCAAGACGGCAACCGCGGCTACGGCAACGGTGGCGGTTATGGCAGCCGCGACGGCAACCGTGACGGCGCACCGCGTCGCTTCGGCGACAGCAACGGCAACCGCTTCGGCAACGACAACGGCAGCGGCGCCCCGCGTCGCGGCTACGGCAATCGCGATGGCAACCGTGACAGCTACGGCAGTAAGGGCCGCTCGCGCGACTTCGACCGTTGATCGGCTGAACACACCGCCGCCATGAAAAAACCCCACGTTCAAGAACGTGGGGTTTTTGCTTTCTGGGACGAGACCGATCTCCCTGCCGCGCGACCGCGCTCAGAGCGCACAGGTTCGGAAGCCGACAAAGATGTCGTCACGCTCGGGCAGCAGGAAGCCGCGGAAGCGCGGATGGCGTGCACGCTGCGGCGTATGCGCGGCGGCCCCGCGCACGGTCTGCATCGTCATGAAATGCGGCGCCGACAGGCTCGCCACGCGGCCGCGCGGCACGCCGGGCACGAAGTCCGGATACGGCTCGAATGGCGATGACGTCCATTCCCACACCTGGCCCCAATGGAAGCCGGCCCGGCCCTGCACCGCGGCCATCTCCCATTCGTCTTCGGTCGGCAGGCGGCGTCCGGCCCAGCGGCACCACGCCTGCGCTTCGTACAGGCTCACGTGGCGCACGGGTTCGTCGCGGTTGAGCGTGCGCGCCTGGCCGTAGCGCTGTACCTGCCACGCACGCGTGGCCGGTTCCCGCTGCCAGCCGAGAGGCGCGGAGCGCTCCTGCATCATCAGCCACTCCATGCCGGCTGGCGACCACCATTGCGGATGGTCATACCCGCCATCCTCGATGAACTCCAGATACTGGCCGTTGGTGACCGGCTGCGCGTCGATCTCGAACGCGGGCACATACGTCCGATAGGGCGGGCACTCGTTGTCGAAGAAGAAGCCGTCGGCATCCGGCCAGCCCATCTGGAATCGACCGCCGGGCAGCGACAGCATCTGCGCGGCCGGCACGGGAACGGCAGCCAGCGGCGGCTGCCCCGCCGGTTGCAGGCCAAGTATCTGCAGCAGGCCGTGCAGGTGCTCGGCGCGCAGGTCTTCATGGAAGACCGCCCACCGGAACGGCTCCAGCGCCGCATCATCGTCGGTGCCGAGCGTCGCGAGCTTGCGCAGCACGCGGTCGAGCACGTCATGTGCGTATTGCTTGACCGCGGCGATGCCGGGCAGCGTGAGTTCCCAGCAGGCGTCGGGCGGCATGCGGTCCATGTCGAAGAAGGTATCGGCGCCGTCCAGTGCGGCGGGCAGCGTGGCCTGCCAGCGCGCGAGATCCCACTCCGTACCGGCACCGTCTTCGATGGTGTC
The DNA here is from genome assembly GCF_001683835.1 of Ralstonia sp. RL. Lineage (NCBI taxonomy): Bacteria > Pseudomonadati > Pseudomonadota > Betaproteobacteria > Burkholderiales > Burkholderiaceae > Ralstonia > Ralstonia sp. RL. Next base: position 140,334 of record NZ_LWRX01000250.1, read on the forward strand.
GCTGCCGCTGCGGCGCGGCTCGCGCAGGCACCAGAATTCGGCAAACCAGGCCAGTTGGCCCAGTGTCCAGAGCGGCGGCGCGTGGTGCGGCACGCGCTCGATCTGCCAGCCGCGCTGCGTATCGCCGAAGGCCGACAGCAGCGCAAGCGTGCGATTGCGTGCATCGACCAGGCTGTGCGCGATGCCCTGGCGTGGCAGGCGGCGGCCGTCGGTCCAGTCGGGAAGCGATCCAATGAAGGTCGGATCGGGAAGCATGAAGAATTCAGCCATCGCGGCACACCTCGGGCGGGAATCGATCCATTATCGCACCGCCCTCCGGGCTCGCGAGCCGCGCTAGCGGCTGATGCTCGCATGGCACACGGCAAAGTCGCTGGCGGCATCGGTCCATGCGTGCAGGTCGTCGAAGCCGGCATCCGCAAACAGCTTGCGCAGGCGGGGCAGATCGTATTTGACCGAATTCTCGGTATGGATGCGCTCGCCGGCGGCAAAGGCGCGCGTGTGCTTGCCCCACCGCACCGTCACATCGCGACGGGCTTCGAGGTGCATCTCGATCCGGTGCACGTCGTTGCGGTACAGCGCGAGATGGCGCCAATCCCGCACATCAAAGTCGGCACCGAGCAGCCGGTTCAGGTTGCGCAGGATGTTGAGGTTGAACGCGGCCGTCACGCCCAGCGGGTCGTCGTACGCGGCTTCCAGCCGGCGTGGATCCTTGATCAGGTCGATCCCGATCAACATGCTGTCCCCCGGCGATGAAGCCTCGCGCAGGCGACCGAGGAAGGCGCAGGCTTCGTCAGGCGTGAAGTTGCCCAGGCTCGATCCCGGATAGAACCACACGCGCCGGCCCGAACCCACGGCGTCGGGCAGGGCCAGCGGCGCGCACAGGTCTGCGCCGATACCCACCATCGGCAGATGCGGATGCTGACGCGCCAGCGCGCGCAGCGTGTCGCGCAGAAAATCCGCCGAGATGTCGATCGCCACATAGCGCGAGGGCGCCAGCGTGCGGAACAGGCGCGCGGCCTTCTCGCAATTGCCGGCGCCCAGGTCGACGAGCGTTGCGCCGCGCCCCACGCGCAAGGCGATCTCGGCGGCATGCAGGCTGAAGATCGCGGCTTCGGTGCGGGTCGGGTAGTACTCCGGCAGATCGGTGATCGCCTCGAACAGGCGCGAACCGAGCGCGTCGTAGAAGAACTTCGGGCTCACGCTGGCCGTGGGCGCGAGCAGGCCGGCTTCGGCCTCGGCACGCAGCGCAGCATCGTCTTCGGTAAAGAGTTGGTAGAACGTCAGGCCTGCGCCGACGGCGTCGACGGTGGCCGGCGGCTGGATCAGTCGGGCCAGCGCGCGGCGGGCATAGGCATCGGCGGACGGCTTGGTGGCCTGCATGGTGTCTCCCGTTGGAGTGGAACGGCACGGTGCTGCATGGTCTGAAAGCCGTAGGCAGCGAGAAATGTGCCATGGGCTCCGCACTGGTGACGCATCGACGAGTTTGCAGCGTAGACGCCGCTTTGTGACAGCGCCACCGTTCTTTCACCCGAGCCCCTGGCAATGCCGCATCCCGCCGAACGTAAAAATCACCTGCCTCGCTGAAAAAACCGCGCATGTGGCGATGCGACGCCATGGCTACGCTTGCGCACCGCAACATGGCAGGAGTGCGCTACAATGCGGGCTTCCTCAAAGGGGAGTAGCTCGGGGGTTCTTCAGCCCCAGGCACGATCGTCATGACGAAGCATGCGCTTCCGGTCGTGCCGGCATCGGCAGGTTGCCAGCCTGCCCGTGTCGAGCAAGACCTTTGCAACCGGATTCATGGTCTGCAAAGCGTCTCGCCCCAGCATTCCATGCGGTTCGGTCCACCGGTTTTTCACTGTTGTTTGACCTGGAGCCACCATGGAATGGTTGTCTGACATCTTCACCATGCAGTTTGCAGCGGCGCTGGCATCGATCATCGTGATCGACCTCGTGCTTGCAGGCGATAACGCCATCCTCATCGCGCTGGCCGCGCGCAACCTGCCGCCCGAGCTGCAGAAGAAGGCCATCCTCTGGGGCGCCGCCGGTGCCATCATCGTGCGGGCGCTGATGACGCTGGCGGTGGTGTGGCTGCTGAAGATCCCAGGCCTGATGCTGGTGGGCGGCCTCGCGCTGGTATGGATTGCGTGGAAGCTGCTCGCTGACGAAGGTCAGGGCGATGACGAACACGGCCCCGGCAGCACCACGCTGATGGGTGCCATGAAGACCATCATCATCGCCGACGCCGTGATGGGCATCGACAACGTGCTCGCCATTGCGGGCGCATCGCACGGCAGCTTCCTGCTGGTGGTGCTCGGCCTCCTGATCAGCGTGCCCGTGGTCGTGTGGGGCAGCGGCGTGGTACTGCGCCTGATCGAGCGCTTCCCGATCATTGTCTACGGTGGTGCGGCGGTGCTGGCCTATACCGCCGCGCACATGATCGTGGCGGAGCCCGTTCTCAAGCCGTTCTTTGCGGAACGGCGGCCGCTGATGTGGGCCGTGTACGCGCTGGTGTTCGCGATCGTGCTGGGCGGCGGCTGGCTCGTCCAGCGCCGCCGCCAGCAGGCCGCCTAAGCCTGGATCGGCTGGCCGGCGAGGACTCGCGCCAGCATGGCGCGGTCGATGTTGCCGCCGGTCAGCGGCAGGCCGATGCGCAACCCGGCCAACTGGTCCCGCTGCTGCCATGCGCCCGCCAGGGCCGCGGCGGCAGCGCCCTCGGCCACATTGTGCGTGGTGGAGAAGTACAGGCGGATGGCCTCGGCCACTGCATCGTCCGTCACGGAAACGACCGCGTCGACGCCGGCCCACATCACCTCCAGCGCCTGGGCGTCCGGCGTGCGGACGGCCAGCCCATCTGCGAGCACCGTCGACACTGGCGCCGAGACCGGGGCGCCACTCGCGAACGAATGCGCATAGCACTGTGCGTGCGCAGACACCACGCCCACGATGCGGGTCGACAACCCCAGCGCATCGCGCGCCCGCACCGCCGCGCAAATACCCGAGCCCATGCCGATCGGCACGTAGACGACGTCCAGCGGCACGGCCTCGAAGAACTCCAGCCAGTAGCTCGCCACACCCACGACCAGGTCTTCGTGATACGAAGGCACGTAGTGCAAGCCTCGCTCGGCCGCGAGTTGCGCAGCCACCTCGCGGCTGGCCTGGAAGTCCTCGCCCACCTCGATCAGCTCGGCACCCAGGCCGCGCATGGCGGCGTTCTTCTCGACGCTGTTGCCATGCGGCACGACGATGGTGGCGGCCAGGCCGCTTCGGCGTGCGGCCAGGGCGATCGACTGACCGTGATTGCCACGCGTTGCGGCAATCACACCGCGCAGCCTGGGCTCGCGGCTGCGCAAGGCGTGCAGATAGGTCAATCCGCCGCGCACCTTGAACGCACCCACCTCCGTATGGTTCTCGTGCTTGACCCACACGGCGGCTCCCAAGGCTTGCGACAACAGAGGCCAGCCATATTGGGGCGTCGGCGGAATCACCGCGTGGACGACACGTGCGGCGGCGCGCAGGCGACGCAGTTCAGCGGCACGGTCGAGCGAGGGGGCGGGGTTCACGGGCGACATGGCAATCTCCGGCAGACAGTTGGCAGCGATGAGCGCATCTTCCCAGGCGATTCTGCCCCGCAACATCGACAATTCCGCGGTTTGTCAGTCCAACTGTTCCGCCCCGCCAGCCGGGCCAGTTTGCGGACACCGCCAGTACAGTCGGGCCGTGGCCGCCCACGTTACAATGCGGCTCAACCGATTTCCGACGCCCTGCTCCACGAATGCAGCCCTATCTCGATCTGATGCGCCATGTCTACGAACATGGCACCGACAAAGCCGACCGCACCGGCACCGGTACGCGCTCCGTGTTCGGCTACCAGATGCGCTTCAACCTGCAGGACGGCTTCCCGCTGGTGACCACCAAGAAGGTCCACATCAAGTCCATCGTCTATGAACTGCTATGGTTCCTCCAGGGCGCGACCAATGTGCGTTGGCTGCAGGACAACGGCGTGACGATCTGGGACGAGTGGGCCGATGCCGACGGCGAGCTGGGCCCCATCTATGGCTATCAGTGGCGCTCGTGGCCGACGCCCACCGGCGAGCACATCGACCAGATCGCCGAGCTGATCGCGCAGATCAAGCGCAATCCGGATTCGCGCCGATTGATCGTCTCGGCCTGGAACGTGGCCGACATTCCGCGCATGAAGCTGCCGCCCTGCCATGCGTTCTTCCAGTTCTACGTGGCCGACGGCAAGCTGTCGTGCCAGCTGTACCAGCGCAGCGCCGACATCTTCCTCGGCGTGCCGTTCAATATCGCCAGCTATGCGCTGCTCACGCACATGATCGCGCAGCAGACCGACCTGGACGTAGGCGACTTCGTCTGGACCGGCGGCGACTGCCACCTCTACAACAACCACTTCGAACAGGTCGAAACGCAGCTCGCGCGCGAGCCGCTGCCGCTGCCCAAGCTGCACATCAAACGCAGGCCCGAGAGCATCTTCGATTACCGGTACGAAGACTTCGAGATCGTCGGCTACCAGAGCCATCCGGCCATCAAGGCGCCTGTGGCGGTGTAACGGCATGACGATCCTCACGCTCATCGTCGCCCGCGCCCGCAATGGCGTCATCGGCCGCGACAACGACCTTCCCTGGCGCCTGCCCGAAGACCTCGCGCATTTCAAACGCACCACCATGGGCGCGCCCATCGTGATGGGCCGCAAGACGTACGAATCGATCGGCCGACCGCTCCCGGGCCGCCGCAACATCGTCGTCACGCGCAATGCCAAGCTGGAGTTGCCGGGCTGCGAGATCGCATATTCGATGGAAGACGCGCAGCGCCTGTGCGTGGGCGCCGAGCAGATCTTCCTCATCGGCGGCGCGCAGCTGTATGCGGATGCCCTGCCGAGCGCCGATCGCCTGATCGTGACCGAGATCGACGCCGACTTCGAAGGCGATGCGTACTTTCCGGCGCCCGATCCCAAGGTGTGGCGCGAAGTCGCGCGCGAGACGCACCACGCCACACCGCCCAACGATTTCGACTACGCCTTCGTGACATACGAACGGCCTCCCTCGGACGAGCAATAAGCCAGTAGCGGCCACAAAGAAAAACGCGCTCAGTTACGAGCGCGTTGTTTGTTCCTCGCTGCGGCAATTCACTCGCCGGCAATCGTCATCTGCTCGATCAGGATGGAGCCGGTTTCCTTCGTGCCGCGCACCAGTGCATCCGCGCCGATGGCGACGATCTGGCGGAACATGTCACGCAGGTTGCCCGCGATGGTGATCTCTTCCACGGGGTATTGGATCACACCGTTCTCCACCCAGTAGCCCGACGCACCGCGCGAGTAGTCGCCCGTCACGTAGTTCACGCCCTGACCCATCAGTTCAGTCACCAGCAGGCCCGTGCCCATGCGGCGCAGCATGCCTGCAAAGTCGTCTTCAGGCCCGGTCTTGTCGGAGAACAGCGTCAGGTTGTGCGAGCCCCCCGCGTTACCCGTCGTCTGCATGCCGAGCTTGCGCGCGGAATACGTCGACAGGAAGTAGCCCTCCACCACGCCGTTCCTGACCACATCGCGGCGCTGGGTACGCACGCCTTCCTCATCGAACGGCGCGCTGCCCATGCCGTTCAGAACGTGCGGGTCTTCCTTGATCTGCACGTGCGGCGCAAAGACTTCCTTGCCCAGCGAATCGAGCAGGAACGTCGATTTGCGATACAGTGCGCCGCCCGACACCGCCTGCACGAACGCACCCAGCAGGCCCGCCGCCAACGGTGCCTCGAAGAGCACCGGGCACTTGCGGGTGGTCAGCCGGCGCGCGCCCAGGCGTGCCAGCGCACGCTCCGCGGCGTACTTGCCGATGGCCTCGGGCGCAGCGAGATCCTTGGGCGATCGCTTGGAGGAATACCAGTCGTCGCGCTGCATATGCGCGCCCGAGCCGGCAATCGGCGCGGCCGAAATGAAGTGCCGCGAATACGGATAGCCGCCCATGAAACCACGCGAAGTGGCCAGCACGAAGTGCGAATGCTGCGCCGAAATGCTCGCGCCGTCGCTGTTGCGGATCTTCGGGCTCACGGCAAAGGCGGCGGCCTCGGCGGCGCGGGCGATCTCGACGGCGGCTTCGGCATCGATCGTCCACGGGTGGTAGAGCTGCAGGTCTTGCGGGTGCTTCTCCAGCAGTTCCTCTTCTGCCAGGCCCGCGGCATCGTCATCGGCCGTAAACCGAGCGATGTTGTAGGCCGCTTCCACTGTTGATCGCAGTGCGGCCGGCGAGAAATCCGACGTGCTGGCGTTGCCGCGCTTCTTGCCCAGCATGACCGTCACGCCGACGACCTTGTCGCGGTTCTGTTCGATGGTCTCGATCTCGCCCTTGCGCACCGTGACCGACAGGCCCTGCCCTTCGGAGATTTCCGTTGCGGCGTCGGTGGCGCCGAGCTCGCGTGCAATGCGCAGCACATCGGTGGCCATCTCCTGGAGCTGTTCGCGGCGATACGCGAAAACGGAACCGGTGGTGGAATCGAGCGTTTGAGACATAGGCGAAGAGGAGAGAAACTTGGGCCCGTGCGGGGCCGTTTTTGGCGGAAACGCCCATCATAGCAAGATACAATGCGCGCCATGAGCCGAGCATCCCGACACAACCCCACGTATCTGCAACCTGTCGTGCGCACCGACATCGGTGACGAGGACGACCCGGATACGCCCAAGAGCAAATCGCAGCGCAAGCGCGAGGTCAACGCCCTCCAGGACCTCGGCAGCGCACTGGAAGCGCTGCCCAAGGACAAACTCGCCAAGGTGCCGCTGCCCGAAACGCTGGCCGACGCCCTGCGTGAGGCCAAGCGCATCACGAGTCACGAGGGCAAGCGCCGCCAGATGCAGTACATCGGCAAGCTGATGCGCGCTCTCACCGACGAAGACGTCGAAGCCATCCGCCGCGTGATGGCCACGTTCGTGGGTGCTTCCAAGGCGGAAACCGCGCGCCTGCACGCCATCGAGCGCTGGCGCGACCGGCTGATCGCAGGCGACGATGCTGTCACCGAGTTCATCGCCGCGCATCCGGATACCGACGTGCAGGCTCTGCGGACACTGGTGCGCAACGCGCGTAAGGAAGTGCAACTGGCCAAGCCGCCCAGGTCGTCGCGCGAGTTGTTCCAGATGGTCAAGCAGACGCTGGCCGGCAATGACCGCGAAGACGAATCCGACCAACCCGAAGCCGAAGACGACCGCGCATGACTGCCTCCGCCCCGCTCACCCGCCGGCACGCCGACGAACTGATCGTCGGTTTTGTATCGATTTCGGACCGCGCCTCAGCCGGCACGTACCAGGACGAAGGGATTCCGGCACTGCGCGACTGGTTTGGCACCGCGCTGTCGTCGCCATGGCAAGGGGTGGAACGACTGATTCCGGACGATCGGGCGACGATCTCCGAAACGCTGATCGACCTCGTCGACCACGCCGGCTGCGACCTGGTGCTCACCACTGGCGGCACCGGCCCCACGCGCCGCGACGTCACGCCCGAGGCCACGCTCGCTGTCGCCACGAAGGAGATGCCCGGTTTCGGCGAGCAGATGCGCCAGATCAGCCTGCAGTTCGTACCGACGGCGATCCTGTCGCGGCAGGTGGCAGTCATCCGCGAAACGCCGACCCGCGCAGCGTTGATCATCAACCTGCCTGGCCAGCCGCGCGCCATCAAGGAAACGCTCGAAGGCCTGAAAGATGTGGAGGGCCGCGCTACGGTGCCGGGCATCTTTGCCGCCGTGCCGTACTGCATCGACCTGATCGGCGGCCCGTACATTGAAACGTACGACAGCGTGGTCAAGGCCTGGCGACCCAAGCATGCCGTCCGCGCGAAGCCGCTGCAGGCTTAAGGCGCGACCGACGAGGCCAGCGCCTCGGCCTCCGGCGTCTGGCGCTCATCGCGGATGAAGTGCTCGCGGTAGTAGCGCAGCTCCTCGATCGACTCGATGATGTCCGCATACGCCGTGTGCTGCTGACGTTTCACGAAGCCCTTGGCAATGGCCGGCTGCCAGCGCTTGCAGAGCTCCTTGAGCGTGGAGACGTCCAGATTGCGGTAATGGAAGTACGCCTCCAGCTTGGGCATGTAGCGCGCCATGAACCGGCGGTCCTGGCAGATGGAGTTGCCGCACATCGGCGATTTGCTTTTCGGCACCCACTTCTTGAGGAATTCGAGCAATTCGGCTTCGGCTTCGGCTTCCGTCGTGGTCGAAGCCTTGACCTTGTCGATCAGGCCCGAGCGGCCGTGCGTGCCCTTGTTCCATGCGTCCATGCCGTCGAGCAGCTCGTCGGACTGGTGAACCACGAGCACCGGACCTTCCGCGAGCACGTTCAGTTCCGAATCGGTCACCACCACGGCCACTTCGATGATGCGGTCGTTCTCGGGGCTCAGGCCGGTCATCTCCATGTCGACCCAGACCAGGTTGTTGTCGCTCTTGGCGGCAATCCTGGCGGGGGCGGCGCTGGTGGAGGATGCAACGGGCTGGGAAACAGGGTTACTCACGCGAAGGCCTTGAGAAAATGACTGAAGGCTATAATTTTCGCATATTCGATAGGGTTTCCCCCACATGCCAGCCTTTACCGTTGTCTTTCTGGTCGCTCTCGCCCTGATGTCCGCCACACGCCTGTGGCTCGCGGCCCGGCAGATTCGCCACGTGGCGCGTCACCGCAACGCCGTGCCCGCGCAGTTTGCCGAGGCGATCACGCTCGACATGCACCAGAAGGCCGCCGACTACACCATCGCCCGTACCCGCCTGGCGATGCTCGAAGTGCCGGTGCAAGCCGCGCTGCTCATCGCGCTGACCCTGTTCGGCGGGCTGAACTGGATCAACCAGGCCTGGCTCGGCGTGTTCGGCCCCGGCTATGCGTATGCGGTCGCGCTCATTGCGTCGGTCATCGTCATCAGCAGCGTGGTCGAGCTGCCGTTCTCGCTGTACGCACAATTCGTCGTCGAGGAACGCTTCGGCTTCAATCGCATGACGTGGAAGCTCTGGGCGGTCGACCTGATCAAGGGCATCCTCATCGGCACCGTGCTGGGCCTGCCGCTGCTGCTCGCCGTCCTCTGGCTGATGGACAAGATGGGCGCGCACTGGTGGCTCTACACCTGGATCGTCTGGATGGCGTTCATGCTGTTCGTGCAGGCCATCTACCCGAACGTCATCGCCCCGCTCTACAACAAGTTCACCCCGCTGCAGGACGAAGAGATGCGTACGCGCATCGAAAGTCTGCTCAAGCGGTGCGGGTTCGCCAGCAAGGGCCTGTTCGTGATGGATGGCAGCCGCCGCAGCGCGCACGGCAACGCCTACTTCAGCGGCTTCGGCGCGACCAAGCGCATCGTCTTCTTCGATACGCTGCTCGAGCGCCTGAATGCTTCCGAAATGGAAGCCGTCCTGGCGCATGAGCTCGGGCACTTCAAGCGCCACCACATCACGAAGCGCATCGCCGTCACGTTTGTGTTGAGCCTCGGTGCGCTCGCGCTGCTGGGCTGGCTGATGACGCGGACGTGGTTCTACCTCGGCCTTGGCGTCGCCCCCAATCTTGGCGCCGACAACCACGCGCTGGCGCTGATGCTGTTCTTCCTGGTGCTGCCGGTGTTCACGTTCTTCGTGTCGCCGCTGGCGAGCCTGTCGTCGCGCAAGGACGAATACGAGGCCGACGCGTTTGCCGCCGAGCACGCGGATGCCAAGCAACTCGTCTCGGCCCTCGTCAAGCTGTTCCAGGACAACGCCTCGACGCTGACGCCGGACCCGGTGTACTCGACCTTCTACTACTCGCACCCGACCGCGTCGCAGCGCGTGGCGCGTCTCGTGCAGGCCGGGGCATGACGCGCGGCAAACCGGGCCGCGCCCACAAGCAGGCTGCCACGGGCGAGCGCGGGCTTGTCATCGCCGCGCACGGCCGTCACTACCTGGTCGAACGCGAAGGCAGCGGCTTGCTGCAGTGCTTTCCGCGCGGCAAACGCAGTGAATGCGCCGTCGGCGATCACGTCATCTATGAGGCGACCGCGGTCGACCAGGGTGTCGTCGTGCGCGTGGAAGAGCGGCGCAATCTGCTCTATCGGTCCGACCAGTTCAAATCGAAAATGCTGGCGGCCAACCTGGACCAGGTCATCATCATGCTCGGCACCGAACCGAGCTTCTCCGAAGACCTGCTCGGCCGCGCGCTCGTTGCGGCGGAGTCCCTCGGCATCGCGCCGCTGATCCTGCTCAACAAGATCGACCTGACGGCGCGGCTCGAGACAGCACGCTCGCGGCTCGCGCTGTATCGGGAGCTCGGCTACACGATCGTGGAACTGTCCGTGCACGGTGCCGCCGAAGCCGCACACGCGGCACTGCAGCCGCATGTGGCCGGGCGCGCGTCCATCCTCATCGGGCAATCCGGGATGGGCAAGTCATCGCTGCTGAATCTGCTGATTCCGGGCGTCGATGCGCAGACGCGCGAGATCTCCGAAAAGCTCGATTCCGGCAAGCACACGACCACGTTCACGCGGCTCTACCATCTCCCTGCAGACTGGGGCCGCGACGGTGTGCTGATCGATTCGCCCGGCTTTCAGGAATTCGGCCTGCACCACCTGACCGAAGGCATGCTCGAGCGGGCCTTCCCGGAATTCCGCCCGCATCTGACCGCATGCCGCTTTTACAACTGCCGCCACCTGCAGGAACCTGGCTGTGGCATTCTGGGAGCGATGGAGGAAGGCAAGATTGATCCGCGCCGACACCAGCTCTACGCGCAGTTGCTGCACGAATCGGAGCAGCAGAAGCCCTGGTAGCGGCAGATGGACGTTCGGGGAGGCTGTGAGATGAAACTGTTGATCAGCAGTCCGTCGCTCGGCATGGCCGCGCATTGGCAGAACGTGCTGACCGCGGCCGGCATCCGCACCGAACTGCGCAACATTTACCTCAGCAGCGTGGCGGGTGACGTTCCGCCGCAGGATTGTGCGGCCCAGGTGTGGCTCGTGGACCCGGCGCAGGAAGTCCAGGCGCAGGCAGTGCTCGACCAGGCGCAACATCCGCCCCCCGGCTCGGCCTGGCGCTGCACGCACTGTGGGGAAATGCACGAACCGCAGTTCGCCCAGTGCTGGCGCTGCGGAAAAGACCGCGAGGACGCGGCCTGACGGGTCAGATACCGTGCCCGGTCAACCGAGCCACACGGCTATCGACAGCATCGCGAGCAGCAGCATCCACAGCACCACCGCACGCCACACCAACCCCACCGCGGACTGCAGGGTACGCACGTTCGGCTCTTGGCCGACTTCCATCGGATACGCCGCGTCTTCGTCGGCGAGGCTGTCTGCCGAATCGCGTTGCGGAATCGGCGTGCCAAGGCGTACGCCCAAGGCCCCCCCGCCAGCGGCCAGCAAGATACCGTTGACCTCGTCGCTCCATTTGGCCGCCCGATTGCGCCAGGCGTAGATGGCGTCTTCAAAATTACCGACGATGGCGAAGCCGATAGCGGTCAGGCGCGAGGGAACGTAATCGATGACGAAGAACGCCTGGCGCGCAAACAGGCCAAGGGCGGGGCTGCGCGTCGACGAGGTATCGCTCCAGTGGCGGGCAAGATATTCTGCGCCGCGATACAGCACGACACCCGCCGGGCCGATCGGCACCAGAAACCAGAAGAACACCCCAAACACATGGCGATGCGCCGCCACGATCGCGCATTCGAGCGTGTGACGGACGATCTCGTTTGCCGGCATATCCGTCGTGTCGCGCCCCGACCACTCGTTGAGCAACAGGCGCGCGGTGACCACGTCATCGCTGCGCAGCGCCTCGTGGATATCCGTGAAATAGTGGCTGAACTGGCGGAAGCCGAGGGTCAGGTAGACCATCAGCACGTTCCACAGAAAGGCGAGCACGAGGCTGATCGACGACAGCAGGTAATGTACCAGCGCAACCACCACCACGGCAGGCAGCGTGACCACACACCAGGCCAGCACAGCATCGCGGCGATTGCCGGTATCGAACCATTCTTCCGCCCGCGCGGCCAACGCACGCACGACATCGTAGATGGGGTTGTCGCGGCTGAGCGCACGGAACTGTTCGACGATCAGCGCGCAGAGTACGGAGAAGAAAGTCATTGGAGGGGCGTTGCGAAGGCGTTGATCACGCCGTGAAGGCGATGTGCAAGACGATAGCACACAGCGTGCGCGCAACAGCGCACCGTGACACGGACGCTACGCCGCCAGCAGGTGATACAGGTTGCGGAGCATGCCCGCCGTCGCGCCCCAGATGAAGTGGTATGCGCCGTCGGACCGACGATATGGCATGGCATAGAAGCGGCGCACGCGGTCTTCCCAGCGCAACTCGCGCACCTCGTGGTTGGCCGGGTCCATCAGGAAGGCGAGCGGCACTTCAAAGACTTCGGCGACTTCACTCGGATCCGGCCGCAGCACAAAATCCGGTGTGAGCAGCCCCACCACGGGGCTCACGTGAAAACCCGTGCCGGTGATGTAGTCCGGCAGGCGGCCGACCACCTCGATGTGGTCGCCCGCGATGCCCACTTCCTCGTCCGTCTCGCGTAGTGCGGTATCAACGGCGTCACGGTCAATGGCTTCGCGCCCGCCGCCCGGAAAGCTGATCTGCCCCGCATGCTGGCTGAGCGACGCATTGCGTTGCGTCAGCAGCACCGTCAATCCCGCGTCACGCTGTACCAGAGGCACCAGGACGGCAGCCTCGCGCAGCTTGAGCGACGCGTCGATCAGACGCGACTCGTCCGTATGCTCCGGCTCCCAGTCGGGCGGCGTACGCAGACGATCGCGCACGAACTCGGCCGTCAGCCGCTCCGCCCCGAGCGCCGGCAACGATGCCTCGGACGGCACCACGGGCAACTGCTGGGGATCGAACACGGGACGGCGCATGAAGGGAAACAATGAGTGGTGGGCAGAAGGCAGCCAGCGCGTCCATCTTCCACCCCGAAAGAGAAAAAAGGCACCCGAAGGTGCCTTTTCGCAATGCGCGCAGATTACTCCGCAGCGGCTTCCTTGCGCTTGAAGGTCAGCTTCTCCTTGATGCGTGCCGACTTCCCCGAGCGCTCGCGCAGGTAGTACAGCTTGGCACGGCGAACATCGCCGCGACGCTTCACTTCGATGCTGGCCAGCAGCGGCGAGTACAGCTGGAACGTACGCTCCACGCCTTCGCCCGAAGAAATCTTGCGAACGATGAACGACGAGTTCAGGCCGCGATTGCGCTTGGCAATCACCACGCCTTCATACGCCTGCACACGCTTGCGGTTGCCTTCCACGACGTTCACGTTGACGATCACGGTATCGCCAGGGGCGAACGGGGGGATCGTCTTGTTGGCCGTCAGGCGCTTGATTTCTTCCTGCTCGATTTGCTCGATGAGATTCATCTTTTTCTCCTTGACCATCATGCCGGCGTTTTGCCCGGTACCAACCGTGGCCCCGGTAGAGGATGGGAACTTCAATCGGCCGAGGCTTCCGGTGTGGAAACTTCCGACCCCTTTGCCGTTATCACCGCGGCAGCGAGGAAAGCCTCATCGCTGCGGGACAACAAACCTTGCCTGCGCGCAGCGTCGATCAGATCGGGCCGCTTGCGCATCGTATTCAACAGCGCCTGCTGGCGGCGCCACTTCTCGATCTCGGCGTGGTGGCCGCCCAGCAATACATCGGGCACACGCACACCTTCGTACTCTTCCGGCCGTGTGTAGTGCGGACAGTCGAGCAGGCCGTTGACGAAACTGTCCTGCACCGCCGACTGCGCGTCGCCCAGCACACCGGGCAACTGCCGCACGACCGCATCGATGATGGCCATCGCCGCGATCTCGCCGCCAGACAGCACGAAATCGCCGAGGCTGATTTCCTCATCGACCCGGCGATCGACCAGGCGCTGGTCAATCGCCTCATAGCGCCCGCACAGCAGCGTGAGGGCCGGCAGCTGCGCCAATTCCATCACTCGCCGGTGCGTGAGCGGCTTGCCTTGCGGCGACAGCAGCACCACATGCGAAGCTACCGGCGCCTGCGCGTCACGGATCGCATCGAGCGCGGCTTCCAGCGGCTTGGCGAGCATCACCATGCCCGGGCCACCGCCATAAGGCCGGTCATCCACGGTACGGTAATTGTCCGTCGTGAAGTCGCGCGGGTTCCAGGTACGCAACGTGTACACCTGCTGCTTGGCTGCCCGGCTGGTGATACCCCAGTCGGTCAGCGCCCGGAACATCTCCGGGAACAGCGAGATGACATCGAACTGCATCGCCGAATTCTCCGGCCGCATGTTCAGTAATCCAGACCCCAGTCGACGACGATGCGCTTGCCCGCAACATCCACCGACTTCACGTAGACCTCGACAAACGGCACCAGCCGCTCGACGTCGTCTTCTCCAACGACCCGCAAGATCTGATGCGCGCCGTTGTCGATCAGGCCAGCCACCGTACCGAGCGTTTCCTGCTGTTCGTTGACGACAGTGGCGCCGATCAGGTCGACCCAATAGAACTCGTCGTCATCCGGCTCGGGAAACTCTGCCCGGCTGACCCACACGGCACAGCCACGCAGCGCCTCGGCGACATTGCGGTCCGGCACCGCAGGCGAACCTGCCACCACCGTACCGCTGTGCTCGCGCGATGTGCCGACCGAGAACACCCGCCATTCCGCAGATGCAGCCGGCACAGCAGCAGCCGGCTTCAGCCACCACGTACGCGCATTCAGCAACGCGTCGGCATCCCCATGCGGCTGCACCTTGATCCAACCGCGAATGCCATAGGCACCGCCCACATAGCCGACCTCGACAAGATCATCGGGCAGCGCCGGGTTGCCGCCGACCCGCGGCCGCATGGCCTGCAAGCGTTCGGCCACCTTTTGCGAGGCGGTCTCGGCAGCTTTGGTCACGGGGCTTTTACGTGCCCCCGACGGTGTCGATACCGGGCGCGTCACGGCAGGAAGTGCTCGGACGGCACCGTCGATCGACGCATGCTAAAACTCAGGCAGCCGCCTTCTTGGCGCCCTGCTTCACCAGACGGGCGACCGTCGGCGACAGTTGCGCGCCCACGCCTTCCCAGTAGGTCAGACGGTCTTGAGCAATGCGCAGACCTTCTTCGCCTTCGGAGGCGAGCGGATTGTAGAAACCGACGCGCTCGATGAAACGGCCATCACGGCGGTTACGCGAGTCGGTCGCGACGATGTTGAAGAACGGGCGCTTCTTGGAGCCACCGCGGGCCAGACGGATCACGACCATGGATCTTTTCCTTGAAAAACTGGGTATGCGTACAGAGAAACACGCGATTATAGCTCAATTTTCCAGACCAAACAAACACTTAGGAGCATCGCAACCACGCTGCTGTCGGCGCGACCTGGTACAGAGGTTCGCCGGCTGGGCGATTATGCTTGCCGCGTGGCTTGGCGCCGGATCCTCAGCGGGAGCCAAACCCTTGCTGGACACGCTGCGCGTGCCGTCCGGCTTCCGGGTCGAATTGCTCACCGACGCGATACCCGCCGCGCGCGAGATGGCGCTGTCTCCCGCGGGCATCCTGTATGTTGGCAGCCGCGCGGGCAACGTGTACGCGCTGCCGCTGCAGGCGCCAAACGCGCACGTGCGGATCGTGGCGTCGGATTTGAAATTGCCGGTGGGGGTAGCCTGGCACGGCGGCAGCCTCTATATCTCGGCGGTGTCGCGCGTGGTGCGGCTTGACGGCATCGACGAGCGGCTCGACCGACCGCCCCCGCCCGTCGTCGTCAACGACAAACTGCCCACCGAGGCGCAACACGGCTGGAAATTCATCGCGTTCGGCCCGGACGGCAAGCTGTATGTGCCGGTGGGCGCACCTTGCAACATCTGCCGCCCGGATGAAAACCGCTACGCCAACCTGATGCGCATGAACGCAGACGGCAGCGGACTCGAGGTCGTTGCGCGAGGCATCCGCAACACGGTCGGTTTCGACTGGCACCCGGTCACGCACGAACTGTGGTTCACCGACAACGGCCGCGACTCGATGGGCGACGACCAGCCGGACGACGAACTGAACCGCATCGCGCAGCCGAACCCGCATTTCGGCTTTCCGTTCTGCCATGCGGGAAATATTCCCGACCCCGACTTCGGCGCGGGACACCCGTGCAAGGACTACGTACCGCCGGTGGCCAGACTCGGGGCACACGTGGCTGCGCTAGGCATGCGTTTCTACACCGGCACGAGCTTCCCGCCGGAGTATCGCAACAACATTTTCATTGCCGAGCATGGCTCGTGGAACCGCTCGTCCAAGGTCGGCTATCGCGTCGTGCGTGTGGTGCTGGACGCCACGGGCAAGGTCACGAAGCAGGAGCCGTTTGCGCAAGGCTGGCTCCAGGACGACCGCGCGCGGGGACGCCCGGCCGATGTGCTGGTCGCGCCCGATGGCAGCTTGCTTGTCAGCGACGACGAGGCCGGGGCGGTGTATCGCATCCGCTACATCGGCAGATGACGTACACGCCCCCTTCAAGCAGGGCCCCGGGCGTGAGGGAAACATCTCGTTACACAGGAAACCTTTGGACAGTGGATGCACGCTCACTGAAGCCGTACATTGACAGGCATGAACACGCGTTGCTGCTCTGTCTCCCTCGTACCAACAATGCCTGCGGCGCGTGGTGCTTTTGAACCTTCGCCCGACAGGAGATAGCCATGCCGATCCGCGCATTGCTTCGCCCGTTGGCGGCGGGTGTTCTGATCGTCGCCTCTGCGGGCGCCTTGGCTGCCAGCGCAACGGCGCGTCAGGCGGCCGTCGCCTTCGCCGAGCCCCCCATGCCGGCATGGCCGATGACCGCCGGCACAGCCGCGCACTCTCGTCCGCTGGTCACGCAGTTCTTCGCCGGCGCGCGCGAAGACCAGGCGGCCCGGATCCGCGCGCAGATGGAGCGGATGGAAGCCCGTGCACGCGCCGATGACCGCCTGAACGGCCGTGTGCAGCCCCGCGAAAGCGGCGGCCGCGGCGACTGGCAACAGCAGGAGCGCATGCGCCAGGAACGCGGCAACGCCGATCAAGGCAACTGGCGCAGTTCGCGCCGGGGCTGATGCAAAGCGGGCACCGCTTCACCGTCCGGAACTTGCCCTCGGACAGCCTTGTCGTACTGGATGACGCGCCGCGCCTCGACGTGCGCGCGTCATCACACCGATCACAACGACAACAGGTGCTTCAATGCTGTCCAATCTCTACCGCCATGTGCGGCTCATCCTCGGTCTGATATGGACCTCCGCCTTCATGCTGATGCTCGTTCACCTGCTCTATGGTGAAACCAGCCTGCGCCACCAGGCGCCGCAAATGCTGCAAGACCTGACGGCTTCGATGGGTGTGCCGTCGCTGCGTCCGGTCCCGATTTAGCTCCGCTCCCCCCTCCACCGCAGCGCCTGCCCAGGGCTGTGCGCGTCCGGCCGAATTGACGGCCCATTCCCCAGATTGCTGATGTGTCTTTAAGACGCGTGCGCGGCGCCGCTCGTTGGCTGCGCCGCGGTTTGTGTTGGGCGTAGAATGCGCGGCGCTGTGTCCTCTTGCCGTGCCGTGAGTTCTACGCCCCGCCATGCCTTCCACCACCCTCGAAAAAAAATCCAAGCTGCTGACCGTGCTGCTCGCCTTTCTGTTCGGAAGCGTGGGCGCGCACCGCTTCTACCTGCGGGGCGCGCGGGACTTCTGGGCGTGGGCCCAAGTCATGGCGATGGTGCTCGGCGCGATCGGCGTGGCGCTGCTGTGGTCGACGCAGCGCGCCAGCGTGCCGGGGTGGGTATGCGCCATCATCGGCGCATCTTCCGTGCTGGCGGGGTTTCTTTCGGCGCTCGTCTACGGCCTGCGACCCGACGACAGATGGGACGCGCAATTCAACGCGGGCGGCACGCCCACCCGCTCGGGCTGGCCTGTGGTGGTGCTTACCATCCTGACGCTGATGATCGGCACGGGCCTGCTGATGGCGGGGCTCGCCATCACGTTCCAGACGTATTTCGAATCGCAGGTGCAGGCTGCGAAGGAACTGTCGCAATAAGCCGGTCAGAACAGGCTGCCCTGGCGCTCGTCGAGGGGCTTTCTTGGCTTGGCCGCGCGCGCAGGCGGTTTGAACTGCGATGTGTCGAGCACCCGTTCGTTGTAGCGGTGGTAGCTGAAGCCGAGCCTGTCGGCGGCCTTGTAGAAGCGCTGGCGCAGCAAATCCGCCCAGATGCCGGTGCCGCGCATGCGCGTGGCGAAGTCGGCCTTGTAATCCTGACCACCGTGCAGATCGCGAACGCGGTTCATCACGCGTTGCGCTCGATCGGGGAAATGCGCCGTCAGCCAGTCCTGGAACACGGCGTTCAACTCGTTCGGCAGCCGCAGCACGATGTAGCTCGCGTACGTGGCGCCGGCCTCGCGTGACGCTTCGAGAATCTGCTCCATGTGGTCGTCGGTGATGAAAGGGATCATCGGCGCGACGCTCACACCCACCGGAATGCCCGCTTCCGCCAACGTGCGTATCGTGCGCAGCCGCCGCGACGGCGTGGCCGCGCGGGGCTCGAGCTTGCGCGCGAGGTCGGCATCGAGCGTGGTGATCGTCACGGCCGCCACGACGAGGTTCTTGGCGGCCATCGGCGCTAACAGGTCGATGTCGCGCTCGATCAATGACGACTTGGTGATGAGCCCCACAGGGTGGTCGCAATCGTGCAGGACCTGCAGCACGTCGCGCGTGATGCGCAGTTCGCGCTCGATGGGCTGGTAGGCGTCGGTGTTGACGCCAAGCGCGATCGGCTCGCAGCGGTAGCTCGGCTTGGCGAGCGTTTCGCGCAGCAGCTCGGCGGCATTCGTTTTGGCAAACAGCTTCGTCTCGAAATCGAGCCCGGGAGACAGTTCGAGATACGCGTGCGTGGGCCGCGCGAAGCAATACACGCAACCATGCTCGCAACCGCGATACGGATTGAGCGACACGCTGAACGGAATGTCGGGCGACTGGTTGTGGCTCAGGATCGAGCGCGCGCGTTCGATGGAGACGCTCGTCTGCAGGCGCGGCGGCGCGTCGGCGGCGTCGAACTGGCCGACGAGGGGCTGCCAGCCGTCATCGACGCGTGTGCGTTCATCGCGTTCGAAACGGCCTTGCAGATTGGAGGTGGCGCCGCGTCCCTTGCGCGGGACGTGGCGGTCGGACATATCGGGCACAGCGGAATGGAGTCGTATGCGGGGGCCGGGCTGATCCTATCGCATCCGCCCGCGTTCCGCTGGGGTGGCGCCGGCTACGCTTCCGGGTCGAGCGTCACTTCCCAGAGCGATTTGCCGTCAAGGTCGTGCAGCGACACGTGCATCGTGCGCGTGGCGGGATCGATCCTCGCGCGGCCGTAGTACTGCTGCAGCGCGGCGGGCGACTGGTTCTGCGGATTGTCCTTCGGGATGCTGACGTAACGCACATCCGGCCCGAAGGTTTGGTCGACCTCGTTGGGCCCGAACGTGCCCGCGTTGATCGGGCCGCCGACAAATTCCCAGAACGGTTTGAACTCCGTGAACTTCGCGCGCGACGGGTGATGGTACGTGGCCTGCGCGTAGTGCACATCGGCCGTCACCCACACCACGTTCTGGATGTTCTCCTGCTTGATGAAGCGCAGGAGCTCGGCCAGTTCCAGCTCGCGGCCGGACGGCCCGCCGTCATCGGCGTTCGCCCACGCTTCGTAGGTGCCCTTGGGTACGTCCGGGTTCAGGTCGGGCACCACCAGCGAGATCGGCATGTCGCTGGCAATCACTTTCCACGTCGCCTTCGATTGCTTGAGTGATTGCTTGAGCCACGCCGTCTGGGCTGGGCCAAGGAAGGCGGAGTCTGCATCGAGCGTGGTCTGGCGATTCGGCGAATTGCGGCCGCGATAGCTGCGCTCATCGAGCATGAAGACGTCGAGCAGCGGGCCGTGTTGGAACGCGCGGTAGATCTGCTCCGGGTCGAGCGGGTTGAAGCGGAACGGGTTGTATTCGAACATCGCCTGCTTCGCCCGCGCGGCGAGCAGCGACGCGCTGCGCTCCTGGTAGCGCTTCTCTTCCGGGCCGATCTGCTGACCGGGATACCAGTTGTTGCGCACCTCGTGATCGTCCCATTGCACGAGGAACGGCACTTCGGCGGCGAAGCGACGCTTGTTCCTGTCGAGTTGGTTGTAAGCGAAGGCGCCGCGGTAATCGTCCAGCGTTTGCGCGACGTGCGACTTGGCTTCGGTGACGAGATTGGTCCACAGCGAGCCGTCCGGCAGCTTCACCTCTGCCTGGATGGGGCCGTCGGCGTAAATCTGGTCGCCGGAGTGGATGAAGAAGTCGGGCGATTCGCGGCGCATCGCTTCGTACAGGCGGTAGCCGCCGAAGCGCTCATTGATGCCCCAGCCCTGCCCGGCTTCATCGCCGGAGAAGACGAAGCAGATCGGCCGATCGGCCTGCACGGGCGCGGTGCGGAGGCGGCCGCTGACGGGCTCGCTGAATGCCTTGTCGTGCACGAGATCCTGAAAGCGGACGCGGTAGAACACATCGGCACCGGCGGGCAGGCCGGTCAGGTCAACGCGGGCCGTCAGGCCGTTGCCCTCGATGGCAGCGGGGCCCACGCGGCGGGCGACGTGCTTGAAGGCGGCGTCGGTCGAATATTCGACGATCATGCGCGCCGGACGGTCGGTCCGGCTCCACACGATCGCGCTGTCCGCGGTGATATCACCGCTCATCACGGCGCCGGGCACTTGCGGACGCAGTCGCTCGGACGTCACCACGGCAGGCGCGACGCCCTGCGCGAGCACTTCCCCGATTCGCGCGCCGAGCAACGCGGCGCCGCCGGCGGAAACAAGACCTTTGATCAGCGTGCGGCGGGTCGGCTTGAAGATCGGCTGGTCGGACATGGCATCGGCATACGGGATCGAAATGCCGGCCAGCGTAAGGCGCTTCCGTGACAGTGCGACGTCACCCGCCCTCTTCCGTCACGTCGATGGCGAGCGTCTCCTTGATCTCCTCCATCACGATGTAGCTCTTTGACTGCACCGCGCCGGGCAACTGCAGCAGGATGTCGCCCAGCAGGCGCCGGTATTCGCTCATCTCGCGGATGCGCGCCTTGATGAGGTAGTCGAAATCACCCGAGACGAGGTGGCACTCCAACACCTCGGGAATGCGCAGGACCTCGCGCCGGAACTGCTCGAACATGTTGCCGGATTTGCTGCCCAGGCTGATCTCGACGAACACGAGGAGCGAAGCCCCGAGCATGGCGGGATTCAGCCGCGCGTAATAGCCGAGGATGAAGCCTTCGCGCTCCAGGCGTTTGACGCGCTCGATGCACGGCGTGATGGTCAGGCCGACGGCCTCCGACAGTTCCTTCATGGAGAGCCGCCCGTCCTTCTGCAGCAGGTCGAGGATGCGGCGGTCGAGCTTGTCGAGGGCCCGCACGGGCTTGCGCTGGGTTCGCATGATCAAGGGGAGCCGCAGCCGGGCCCAAAATCGAAGTTGTTCCTGTTTCCCGAGAATATACAGAAACAATTGCTGGAAATGTACGAATACGATAGCGGCATCTATCGTCTACGTATCCCCGGGGAGTATCAGCATGCGCGTGCTCGTTCTTGGCAGCGGCGTGATCGGCGTTACCAGCGCCTATTACCTGGCCCGCGCCGGCCATGAAGTCACCGTCGTCGACCGCGAAGCCGGCCCGGCGCTCGAGACCAGCTTTGCCAACGCCGGCCAGATCTCGCCCGGCTATGCGTCGCCGTGGGCTGCACCCGGCGTGCCGCTCAAGGCCATCAAATGGATGTTCCAGGAGCACGCACCGCTCACCATCCGCCCGGACGGCACCCTGTTCCAGCTCAAGTGGATGTGGCAGATGCTGCGCAACTGCGACGCGGCCAGCTATGCGCAGAACAAGGAGCGCATGGTCCGCCTGGCCGAGTACAGCCGCGACTGCATCCGCGAGCTGCGCGCCGACACCGGCATCGCCTACGAAGGCCGCCAGCAAGGCACGCTGCAGATCTTCCGCACCCAGCAGCAGCTCGACAGCGCCGCGAACGACATCGCCGTGCTGGAGCGCGCCGGCGTGCCGTACGAACTGCTTTCGCGCGACGACCTCGTGCGCAGTGAACCGGGCCTGGCCTCGACCCGCCACAAGCTGGCCGGTGGCTTGCGCCTGCCCAACGACGAAACGGGCGATTGCCAGCTCTTCACCACGCGCCTCGCTGCGATGGCGGAACAGCTCGGCGTGCGCTTCCGTTTCAACAGCACCATCAACAGCCTCATCTTCAAGAACGACGCCGTGCGCGGCGCGCTGGTCGACGGCCAGCCGGTCGATGCCGACCTCGTGGTGGTGGCGCTGGGCAGCTACAGCACGCCGTTCCTGAAGAACCTTGTGAACGTACCGGTGTATCCGCTCAAGGGTTTCTCGATCACCGTGCCGATGACGGACGCCGAGAAGAGCCCCGTCTCGACCATTCTCGACGAGACGTACAAGGTGGCCGTCACGCGCTTCGACAGCCGCATCCGCGTGGGCGGCATGGCGCAGATCGTCGGTTACGACAAGCGGCTGGACCCAGGCAAGCGCAAGACGCTGGAGTTCGTGGTGAACGATCTGTTCCCGGGTGCCGGCGATGTGTCGCAGGCCTCGTTCTGGACCGGCCTGCGCCCGATGACGCCGGACGGCACGCCGATCGTCGGCCAGACGCCGGTGCGCGGCCTGTGGCTCAACACCGGCCACGGCACGTTGGGGTGGACCATGGCGTGCGGCTCAGGCAAGTTGCTGTCGGATCTGGTGTCGGGTCGTTCGCCCGCCATTCGCGCGGATGACCTCTCGGTGTATCGCTACCTTGGCGGTTCGCCGATGCCGGCAGGCAAGCCTGCGCTGGCCTGAGCGCCGTCGCACCAACGCAAAAGGGAGGCCGAGGCCTCCCTTTTTTCATGCCGGTCGATGCTGCCCGGCAGTGCGGTTTAGAACTGCGCTTCCGGCACGGCGCCGATGGTCTCGCCACCGGTGAGAATGCTCTGCGCAATGCCAGGCGCCTGCGTAAGCAGCACGTCGGCAAACACGCGTGCCGTGGCGATCTTCGCGCCGTAGAAGTTCGGGTCGTCGCTTTCGCGGTCGATGGCAACGAGCAGCGCACGGGCCATCTGCCAGCCCGACAACACGATGCCGCACAGGCGCAGGTACGGCACGCTGCCCGCAAAGACGGCGTTCGGCTGCGCCTTGGTTTGCGCGACCACAAAACGCACCACCGACTCCATCGCCTCACGGCCGGCCGCCAGCCGCGCACGCATGGCCTGGCAATGCGCCCCCCCCTCAGCGGCCAGCGCCGCTTCCACCTTGGCGATTTCCGCGCAGATGCCCAGCGCCACGGCACCACCGTCACGTACCGTCTTGCGGCCGATCAGGTCGTTGGCCTGGATGGCGGTGGTGCCTTCGTAGATCGGCAGGATGCGCGCGTCGCGGTAATACTGCGCAGCGCCCGTCTCTTCGATGAAGCCCATGCCGCCGTGCACCTGCACGCCTAGGCTCGTCACGTCGATGGACATCTCCGTGCTCCAGCCCTTGACAATCGGCACGAGGAATTCGTACAGCGCTGCATTCTGCTTGCGCATCGATTCGTCGACTGCATGATGGCCGGCATCGCATGCGGCGGCGGCCACGTAGGCCAACGCACGCGCGCCCTCGGTCATGGCGCGCATCGTCAGCAGCATGCGCTTCACATCGGGGTGATGGATGATCGGCACCGCCTTGGTAGCGGAGCCGTCCACCGGACGACTCTGCACGCGTTCACGTGCATAGGCGACGGCCTTCTGATACGCGCGCTCCGACACGCCGATGCCCTGCATGCCAACGGCGTAGCGCGCGGCATTCATCATGATGAACATGTATTCAAGGCCGCGGTTTTCTTCGCCGACCAACGTGCCAATCGCGCCGCCGTGGTCGCCGAACTGCAGCACGGCCGTGGGGCTCGCCTTGATGCCAAGCTTGTGCTCGATCGACACGCAGTGCACGTCGTTGCGCGGGCCCAGCGAGCCATCGTCGTTCACGAGGAACTTCGGCACCACGAACAGCGAGATGCCCTTCACACCTTCCGGTGCACCCGGCGTGCGCGCCAGCACCAGGTGGACGATGTTCTCGGCCATGTCGTGCTCGCCCCAGGTGATGAAGATCTTCGTGCCGAAGATCTTGTAGGTACCGTCGCCCACCGGCTCGGCGCGGGTGCGCACGAGTGCCAAGTCGGAACCGGCCTGCGGCTCGGTCAGGTTCATCGTGCCGGTCCATTCGCCCGAGATGAGCTTCGGTACGAACAACTGCTTCTGCGCTTCCGTACCGGCCGTCAGCAGCGCTTCGATGGCGCCATCGGTCAGCAGCGGGCACAGCGCGAACGACAGGTTGGCTGCGTTGAGCATCTCGATGCACGCCGTGGCGATCAGCTTGGGCAGGCCCTGGCCGCCGTACTCCACCGGGTGCTGCACGCCCTGCCAGCCGCCCTGGCCGAACTGGGCAAAGGCCTCCTTGAAACCCGGCGTGGCCGTCACGACGCCGTCCTTCCAGCTGCTCGGGTTCCGATCGCCTTCCACATTGAGCGGCGCAACGACCTCACCGGTAAAGCGCGCGCTTTCTTCCAGCACGGCCTGGGCGGTGTCGGCAGTGGCGTCTTCAAAGCCGGGCAGCTTGGCAACATTGTCCAGACCAGCGAGCTCGTTCATCACGAACAGCATGTCCTTGACGGGGGCTTGATAAGTCATGTCTCTCTCCAACTCTCGTTAAGCGCGATCAGGACGAAACGTCAGCTCGGTCCACACGTCCGCGCCGTCCTGATGGCGCTCGGGCGCATAAAAAAGCCGTTTCCAGACATGGTCGGAAACGGCTTTGCCTGGGGCGCTGCGGCGCACATATCAGCGCGCCGCGCGGTGCGATCAGCCCAGTGCGCTCACCAGCTCCGGCACCACGGTGTTCAGGTCCCCCACGAGGCCGTAGTCCGCCACCTGGAAGATCGGCGCTTCCGGATCCTTGTTGATCGCGACGATGACCTTGGAATCCTTCATGCCGGCCAAGTGCTGGATCGCGCCCGAAATACCGACGGCGATGTACAGTTGCGGCGCGACGATCTTGCCGGTCTGACCCACTTGGTAGTCGTTCGGCACGAAGCCGGCGTCCACTGCGGCACGCGAGGCGCCCAGCGCTGCGCCCAGCTTGTCGGCCAGCGGCGTCAGCACCTTGGTGTAGTTCTCACCCGAGCCTACGCCACGGCCACCTGACACGATGATCTTCGCGGCGGTCAGTTCCGGGCGGTCGCTCTTCGTCACTTCGCGCGAGACGAACTGCGAGATGCCGGCATCAGCCACGGCAGTCAGGTTTTCGGTAGCAGCGGAGCCACCGGTGGCCGCAGCCGGGTCGAATGCCGTGCCACGCACGGTGATCACCTTCACCTTGTCGGCCGATTGCACGGTGGCAATTGCGTTGCCGGCGTAGATCGGGCGCTCGAAGGTGTCGGGGCCGTCGACCTTGGTGATGTCGGACAGCTGGGCCACGTCCAGCTTGGCGGCCACGCGCGGCAGGATGTTCTTGCCGTAGGCGGTGGCGGGCGCCAGGATGTGGCTGTAGTTACCGGCAACGGCCAGGGCCTGCTCGGCGACGTTCTCGGCCAGGCCATCGGCAAACTGCGGCGCATCGGCCACCAGCACCTTGGTCACCCCGGCGATCTGCGCAGCCGCCTGTGCGGCCGCGCTGCAGCCAGCGCCAGCCACCAGCACGTGGACTTCACCGCCGCATTGGGCGGCAGCCGTCACGGTGTTCAGCGTCGCGGCCTTGATGGATTGATTGTCGTGTTCAGCAATAACGAGTGCGGTCATCTTGATCTGCCTGTTCGGTGTGCTTGAAGTTGCGTGCAGTAGCGCGGAGGGACAAACCGCCGCTTACAGCACCTTGGCTTCCGTCTTCAGCTTGGACACCAGCGTCGCCACGTCGGGCACCATGACGCCAGCACTGCGCTTCGGCGGCTCGACCACCTTCAGCGTCTTCAGGCGCGGTGCAACGTCCACGCCCAGTTCTTCGGGCTTGACCGTGTCGAGTTGCTTCTTCTTCGCCTTCATGATGTTCGGCAGCGTCACGTAGCGCGGCTCGTTCAGGCGCAGGTCGGTGGTGACCACGGCCGGCAGCTTGAGCGACAAGGTCTCCAGGCCGCCATCCACTTCTCGCGTGACGGAAGCCTTGCCGTCTGCGATCTGCACCTTCGAGGCGAACGTGGCTTGCGGCAGGCCTGCCAGCGCAGCCAGCATCTGGCCGGTCTGGTTGGCATCGTCGTCAATGGCTTGCTTGCCCAGGATGATCAGCTGCGGCTGTTCCTTGTCGACGATGGCCTTGAGCAGCTTGGCCACCGCCAGCGGCTGCAGTTCTTCGTTCGTCTCGACCAGGATGCCACGGTCCGCGCCGATGGCCATGGCGGTGCGCAGGGTTTCCTGGCACTGCGTCACGCCGCACGACACGGCGACCACTTCCGTCGCAACGCCCGCTTCCTTCAGGCGGACCGCCTCTTCCACGGCGATCTCGTCGAACGGGTTCATGCTCATCTTCACGTTGGCCAGATCGACACCGCTGCCGTCCGTCTTCACGCGGACCTTCACGTTGTAATCGATCACGCGCTTGACTGCGACCAGGACTTTCATGCGCTCACTCCACTAATTGATAAGACGATTTTGCAAAACGCCGGCCATTATAAGGGGGGCCAGTCGGCCGCGTTAAATTTCCGAACGGTCGTGCTATTTTAACCATGAAAAATTGCCGGACGCCAGTGAAACGTCCGGCAATCTGCTTGGTAGAGCCCTCTATCGGATCGACGCAGCGATCAGAATGTGATTACCAAGCCACAATGACGGCGTCCTTGTACTTGGCCTTCACAAAGGCCTTGACCGTGTCGGAGTGGTACGCCTTGACCAGCTTGGCCACCCACGGCTGGTCCTTGTCCGCCGTGCGCACGGCGATCACATTGGCATACGGGCCCTTCGAGCTTTCGATGGCGATGCCATCCCTGGTCGGATCCAGACCGGCCTTCTCGGCGTAGTTGCCGTTGATGGCGGCGGCGTCCAGGTCGTCGAGCGAACGCGGCAGTTGGGCGGCGTCCAGTTCAACGAACCTCAGCTTCTTCGGGTTCTCGGCCACATCGCGCGGCGAGGCCTTGAAGCCAGCGTTCGGCTTGAGTTTGATCACGCCCTGCGACTGCAGCAGCAACAGGGCTCGGCCGCCGTTGGTCGGATCGTTCGGCAGGCCAAAGCGTGCGCCTTCCTTCAGGTCCTTCAGCGACTTGATCTTCTTCGAGTAGATGCCCATCGGGAAGGTGATGGTCTGGCCGACGCTCACGAACTTGTAGCCGCGCGTGGCGACCTGGTCGTCCAGATACGGCTGATGCTGGTAGCTGTTGGCGTCGAGGTCACCGGCAGCGAGGGCGGCGTTCGGCTGGATGTAGTCGTTGAACTCGACGATCTGGAGCTTCACGCCATCCTTCTCGGCGACCTTCTTCACCTCTTCCATGATCTCGGCGTGCGGGCCGGCGGTCACGCCGATCTTGATGGGCTTGCTCTGGGCCAGGGCGCTGCCCGCGGCCAGTGCCAGCGCGGCGCCGAGGCTCGCAGACCATTGCAGCAGTTGACGACGGTTCATTGTGTTTCCTCGTTTTGTCTGTCGAATGAAGGATTAACGATGGCTGAGGCGGCGCACGAGCCAGTCGCCCGTCGATTGCACCGCCTGTACGAAGACGATCAGGATGACGACGACCGCCAGCATGATGTCCGATTCATAGCGCTGGTAGCCGTAGCGGATGCCCAGGTCGCCCAGGCCGCCGCCACCGATGGTGCCGGCCATGGCCGAATAACCGACCAGGCTGACGAAGGTGATCGTCAGGCCGGCGAGGATGCCGGGCATGGCCTCCGGCAGCAGCACCTTGTAGACGAGCTGGCCCGTGGTCGCCCCCATCGACTGCGCGGCTTCGATCAGGCCGCGGTCCACTTCGCGCAAGGCGGTTTCCACCAGGCGCGCGATGAACGGAATCGCGGCGATGGTCAACGGAACGATGGCCGCGGCCGTGCCGATGGACGAACCGGCCAGCAGGCGCGTGAACGGAATCACCGCCACCAGCAGGATGATGAACGGCACCGAGCGCACGGCATTGACGACGAGGCCCGCCACGCGGTTGAACACCGGCGCCGACAGCACGCCGCCCGGCACCGTCAGATACAGCAGCACCCCCAACGGCACGCCGAACAGCCCGCCGATGCCCCCGGACACGCCCACCATGGCAAGCGTTTCCCAGAAGGCGGGCAGAAACAGGTCGGTCAGGTCAGACCACATGATTGATCTCCTCCACCACCACGCCTTGCTCGCGCAGGAAGTTCATCGCATTGCTGATGTCGTTGATATCGCCCGTGGCCAGAATGGCCAGCGAGCCGAAAGCCTGGCCCTGGATCTCGTCGATGTGGCCGTGCAGGATGTTGAAGTCGAGCCCATAGTGGCGGATCGCCTGGGCGAGCACCGGCTGGTCCACGCCTGCGCCGGTAAAGGCCAGGCGGAACAGGTGGTCGCGGCCGCCGTGCTCGCGGGCCGTCAGGCGGCTCTCCACGCGCGCCAGCACCGAGGGCGGCAGCTCCTGCGAGATCACCTCGCCGATGAGCGCGCGCGTCACATCGTGCTGCGGCTTGAGGAACACGTCGATCACGCGGCCAAGCTCGACCACGCGGCCAGCGTCGAGCACCGCCACGCGGTCGCACACCTGCTTGATGACTTCCATCTGATGCGTGATCAGGACGATGGTCAGGCCGAGCTCGCGATTGATCTTGCGCAGCAGATCGAGAATCGAGCGCGTCGTCTCCGGATCCAGCGCGGACGTCGCCTCATCAGAGAGCAGCACGTCGGGCTGGCTCGCCAGCGCGCGGGCGATGCCGACGCGCTGCTTCTGCCCCCCCGAAATCTGCGCGGGGTAGCGATCCTTGTGGGCGGACAAGCCGACGAGCTCCAGCAGCGGCAGCACGATCTCGCGGATGCGCTCGCGCGACGTGCCGGCCAGTTCGAGCGGCAGCGCCACGTTGTCGTACACCGTCCGCGACGACAGCAAATTGAAGTGCTGGAAGATCATGCCGATCTTGCGGCGCGCCTGGCGCAGCCCGTCGGCGTTGAGTGCGGTGAGTTCCTGCCCCGCCACGGTGACGGTGCCCGCGGTCGGGCGGTTCAGCAGGTTGATGACGCGCACGAGCGTGCTCTTGCCCGCGCCGCTGCGGCCGATGATGCCGAACACCTCGCCGCGCTCGATGGTCAGGTCGACGTCACGCAGTGCGTGGACGTCGGCACCGCCCGCCCCCCGAAAGTGCTGCGATATCCCCTTGAGTTCAATCATGCGTTCCATGCAAAAACGGCAACCGCCCTGATCCAGGCTGTTGCCGTCTCGTTCTTGTTTGAAATAAGGCGCTAGTGTAAGGCAGCCGCTACATGCGAGGAACGATTCTTTAACGATGTCTTTATTACTTTTTCGAATGTCACCGACGATTCGTCATCGTTCAGCACCTAAAGCTCCGCGAGTGCCTTGACGTGGGCCACCACGCTGCGGCCCAGCGCGCTCAGGTTGTAACCGCCCTCCAGGCAGCTGACGATGCGGCCGTTGGCGTGCGTACGCGCGACGTGCATGAGCTGTTGCGTGATCCAGGCGTAATCGGCTTCGACCAGCCCCAACTGGCCGAGATCATCTTCACGATGCGCGTCAAAGCCGGCGGAGATGAACAGCATCTGCGGCCGGAACGCTTCGAGACGCGGCAGCCAGATCGTCTCCACGACTTCGCGCACGGTCAGGCCGTTGGTATAGGCGGGCAGCGGGATGTTGACCATGTTGGGCGCCACCGCCTCGGTACCAGAATACGGATAGAACGGGTGCTGGAAGATGCTGCACATCAGCACGCGGGGCTCGTCGCGAAACGCGGCCTCGGTGCCGTTGCCGTGGTGCACGTCGAAATCGATGATCGCTACGCGCTGCAGGCCGTGATGGTCCAGCGCATGACGCGCAGCCACCGCCACGTTGTTGAAGAAGCAGAAGCCCATGGCGCGCCCCGGCTCGGCATGGTGACCGGGCGGTCGCACGCTGCAGAAGGCGTTCTCGAGCTCGCCGGCGATGACCTTGTCAGTGGCATCCACCGCCGCGCCGGCCGCCAGCACGGCCGCCATGTAGGTGTGCGGGTTCATCGAGGTGTCGGGATCGATGGGCGTGTAGCCCGCGATCGGCACATTCGCCACGAGCTCGCGCACGTATTCCGGGCGATGGACGCGGCACAGTTGCGCCTCGGTGGCGGGGGGTGCCTCGCACGGCACGAGCAGGTCTTCGATGCGGCTTGCGATGAGCTGGTCTTCGATCGCGCGCAGGCGGTCCGGGCATTCGGGATGATGAGGCCCCATCTCGTGCCGGAGAAATTCAGGATGCGTATAGAGGCCGGTCGCCATGTTGGTGTTGTGATCCGGTGCTTCGGTGTCTCCAGCCGATACGTTAGCACGGCGACACGGCGTCGCACGCGGGCCCGTTGCCAAGGTGGTCCGGCAGAACCATCCGCTACAATGCCCCGGTCCTGTCCGAAGCCTGCCCATGAGCCAATCGCCTTCTCTCCGTCGTCCCGTGTTGCGCGCCCTGGTCGCAGGTGCCGCACTCTCCGCGCTGTCCTTCCCTGCGCTCTCGCTGGCAGCCAAGAAAGCCACCCGTTCGTCGAAGCGCCGCGTGGCGGTGCATGAAGAAGAGATCGACCCCGACCGCTACCGCAACAACCCGCAGACGCAGGCCTTCATCGGCATGCTGGTCAGCGAGTACAACTTTGATCGCCCCTCGCTCGAGGCCTTGTTTGCCGGCACGGCGTATTCCGCCACCGTGTCGCGGCTCATCATGCCGCCGGCCACGCCCGGCCGCCGTAGCTGGACGGCCTATCGCGGCCGCTTCATCGAGCCGATTCGCATCGGCGCTGGCGTCGAGTTCTGGCAGCAATACGGCGACACGCTGCGCCGTGCCGAGAAGGAATTCGGCGTCCCGGCCGACGTGATCGTCGGCATCCTCGGCGTGGAGACCATCTATGGACGCGACATGGGCAACTTCCGCGTGATGGATGCGCTGTCCACGCTGGCCTTCGACTACCCCGACACGCCCAATCGCGAAGAACGCAGCGCGATGTTCCGCAACCAGCTCAAGGACTACCTGCTCTGGTGCCGCGACACCGGCACGGACGCGTTCTCGGTGCTGGGCTCATATGCCGGCGCGGTAGGCATTCCGCAATTCATGCCGACCAGCATCCGCGAATACGCCATCGACTACGACCGCGACGGCCATATCGACCTGCGCAACAGCGCCGTGGATGCCATCGGCAGCGTCGCGCGCTTCCTGCAGATGCACGGCTGGGAACCTGGTCGCCCGGTGATGTGGAACATCGCCGCCGACGCCGACAGCCTGGGCATCGCTGCGGCAGCCGCAGACGGCCAGCCGTATCCGCGCATGACGCTGTCCAAGCTCACGCGTGCCGGGCTGGCACTGGCAGCGGGCGTCGATGCAGCGCGCGAACAGGAGACCGACGTGCTCGTGATCGACCTGCCCACGCCGGGCCAGTCGACCGAATACCGCATCGGCCTGCGCAACTTCTACGTTCTCACGCGCTACAACCGCAGCTTCTTCTACGCGGCCGCCGTGTACGAGCTGGGCCAGGCCGTGCGCCAGGCCATGCGGGGCTGAGCCGCACGGGTGTAAAGACAAAGCGCAGCCGAAGCTGCGCATTTTTTGTGTGGCCACACCCTGCGTGGTCAGGCAGGAAACACGCCTGTCGACAGATAGCGGTCGCCGCGGTCGCACACAACGAACACGATCGTCGCGTTCTCGACTGCTTCGGCCACCCGCAGCGCCACGCACAACGCGCCCGCCGCCGAGATACCGCAGAAGATGCCCTCTTCGCGGGCCATCCGACGCGCCATGTGCTCGGCATCGGATTGACTGACCGGCTCGGTACGATCGATGTACTTCGGATCGTAGATCTTCGGCATGTACGCCTCGGGCCACTTGCGGATGCCAGGAATGCGCGAGCCTTCTTCAGGCTGCGCCCCGATGATCTGGATGGCGGGGTTCTTTTCCTTCAGAAAGCGCGACACCCCCGTGATCGTGCCCGTCGTACCCATCGCCGAGACAAAATGCGTGATGCGGCCTTCGGTCTGCTGCCACAGCTCGGGACCGGTGGTTTCGTAGTGCGCCAGCGGATTGTCGGGGTTGGCAAACTGGTCGAGGATGACGCCCTTGCCTTCCTTCTCCATCGCGTCGGCCAAGTCGCGCGCATACTCCATGCCACCCTTGACGGGGGTCAGGATGATTTCCGCACCGTAGGCTGCCATGCTCTGGCGGCGCTCAACTGACAGGTCTTCGGGCATGATCAGCACCATCTTGTAACCGCGGATGGCCGCCGCCATGGCGAGCGCAATACCGGTGTTGCCAGACGTGGCTTCGATCAGCGTATCTCCCGGTTTGATGCGGCCGCGCGCCTCTGCGCGCTTGATCATGGACAGCGCGGGCCGATCCTTGACCGAGCCTGCCGGATTGTTGCCTTCGAGCTTGCCAAGGATGACGTTGCCGCGGCGGGCGTTGCCTTCGCCGGGAATGCGCTGGAGCTGGACCAACGGCGTATTGCCGATGGTGTCTTCAATGGTGAGATAAGCCATGATGCGTGCGAGACCGGAATCGGCTCATTGTAATCCAGCGCCGGAAGTGGGCTGACAACCCTTTGCAGCACATGGCAAAACGCCCCGCACGGGCGAGGCGTTGTCGGCGTGAGCGCGGGAAGGCTTACTTCTTCTTGGCGTCCTTGCCGTCCTTCTTGGCACCGGGGCGGGCAGGCGCTGCTGTGCCGAACGTCAACCCTTCGTTTTGCAGCTTGGCGAGCGTCTTGTCGCCGACGCCGGAAACGCGCGACCTGAAGTCATTGGCGTCCTTGTACGGACCGTTCTTCGTGCGCTCGTCGATGATGGCCTTGGAACGCTTGGGGCCAATGCCCGACAGCGTCTCGAGGGCGGCATGATCCGCCGTATTCACATCCACGGCCGCCCATGATGCGGACAGCATCGACAG
The DNA here is from genome assembly GCF_001683835.1 of Ralstonia sp. RL. Lineage (NCBI taxonomy): Bacteria > Pseudomonadati > Pseudomonadota > Betaproteobacteria > Burkholderiales > Burkholderiaceae > Ralstonia > Ralstonia sp. RL. The sequence continues at coordinate 173,328 of NZ_LWRX01000250.1, forward strand.
CGACATCAAGGCAACGGCCAACAGCTTCTTCAACATGTGCTTCTCCTATGGTGAGAGGAAAAAAGAAAACCGCCACGTGGCATGGCGGTTTCGGCACATCTTAAAGAGCATCACGAGGATGCCAAGCGCGCTGACAAAAAATCACGCGTTGTCTGATTGGGTGGCCTCAGACTGGTTGCTTCAGCAGCCATTGGCAGTAGCGCGATACGCCTTCCTGCACCGTCAGGAACGGCGCCGTGTAACCGGCCGCACGCAAGCGCGACTGGTCAGCCTGCGTGAAGCACTGGTACTTGCCACGCAGCGCATCCGGGAACTTCACATACTCGATCAAGCCTTCCTGCGCGAGTTCTTCGGTGGAGAGCGCCGGCTTGCCGTCGGCCTCACGCAGCGTGTTGACGACCGTCGTAGCGATGTCGTTGAAGGGCTGGGCACGACCCGTCCCGAGGTTGAAGATGCCCGATTTGTCCGGATGGTCGAAGAAGAACAGGTTGACCTTCACCACGTCTTCCACCGACACGAAATCACGCATCTGGCCGCCTTGCGGGTAGCCGTTGTACTCGCCGAACAGCTTGACGGTGCCTTCTTCGCGGAACTGGTTGAAGTTGTGGAACGCCACGGATGCCATGCGTCCCTTATGCTGCTCGCGCGGGCCGTAGACGTTGAAGTAGCGGAAGCCGGCAATCTGCGACAGCGCGGTCGGCATGATACGGCGCACGACCTGGTCGAACAGCAGCTTGGAATAACCGTACACGTTCAGCGGCCGCTCGAACTCGGGCTCTTCGCGGAACGTTTCCGACGCGCCATACGTCGCCGCAGACGACGCGTAGAGGAACTGCACGCCCTGATCCAGGCACGCGCGCATCACCCCCAGCGAGTAGCGGTAGTTGTTGTCCATCATGTAGCGGCCGTCGGTCTCCATGGTGTCGGAGCAGGCGCCCTCATGGAAGATCGCGCGGACCTTGCCAAAATCGCCGCGCGCAAAGCGTTCGACAAACTCGGTCTTGTCGAGGTAATCGCTGATCTGGCAGTCGACGATGTTCTTGAACTTGTCGGCGCGCGTGAGGTTGTCGACGGCAATGATGTCGGTCTCGCCGCGCTCGTTCAGGCCCTTGACGATGTTGGCGCCGATGAAGCCGGCCGCGCCGGTGACGATGATGGTCATGATGCGTGGGAGAAAAGTTCTGCGTGGGTGACAACTGCCGTACCGAGCTTGCCGACAACGATGCCGCCCGCACGGTTGGCGTACTGCACGGCTTCCTTGATGTTCGCGCCGGCGCCCAGCAGCGTGGCCAGCGTGGCGATCACGGTATCGCCGGCACCCGAGACGTCGAACACCTCGCGCGCCTGAGCCGATACGTGCAGCACTTCGTGCTCGGTGTAGAGCGTCATGCCTTCTTCCGACCGAGTGAGCAACAGCGCCTCGAGCTGCAGGTCACGGCGCAGGTTCTGCGCGCGGATGGTCAGGTCCTGCTCCGATTTCCACGAACCGACCACCTGGCGCATCTCCGCACGGTTGGGCGTGATCATGGTGGCGCCCTTGTAGCGCGAATAGTCATCGCCCTTCGGGTCGACCAGCACGCGACGGCCGGCATGGCGTGCGACATCGATCATCTTGCCCACGTGCGTCAGCCCGCCCTTGCCGTAATCGGAGAGCACCACAACGTCATGCTGCGGCACCAGCGCACCAAAACGATCCAGCACCGACATCAGCACTTCGTGCGTGGGCGGGTTTTCGAAGTCAACGCGGATCAACTGCTGCTGGCGCGCCAGTACGCGCAGCTTGATGGTCGTGTTGACCGCCGGATCGCGGTGCAGATGGCCCGCGACGTGGCTCTCGTTCAGCAGCGCTTCAATGCTGCGGCCCGGCTCGTCGTCGCCGATCACGCCAAGCATGGCCGCCTGTGCGCCAAGCGCCGCCACGTTCCGCGCCACGTTGGCTGCACCGCCCAGGCGCTCGTCCTGGCGTTTGATCTGCACCACCGGCACGGGCGCTTCCGGCGAAATCCTGTCGACATCGCCAAACCAGTAGCGGTCGAGCATCATGTCGCCCACCACGAGGATGCGGGCGGCGCGGATCTGTTCGGAGACGGGCGTGGTCATGGGTCTAGGATGCGGCAGCAGCCGAGGTCACGGCAATTACGATTGGGTGGAGCGCCCGATGGCCTGGTATTCGAAGCCCGCTTCACGCATGGCTTGCGGCTCGAACAGGTTGCGGCCATCGAAGACCATCGGCGTTTTCAGCAGCGCCTTCACGGCTTGGAAGTCGGGGCTGCGGAACGCCTTCCACTCGGTCACGATGACGAGGGCGTCGGCGTTCCTGAGTGCGTCCATCTGACCGGCACAGAACGTTACGCGTTCCAGTTGTTCCGCAGAAAGATCGAGCGCCAGTGCGCGGCGGGCCTCTTCCATGGCAACCGGGTCATACACCTGTACGCGTGCGCCACGCGCCAGCAGCGCGGCGATCAGGATGCGGCTCGGCGCCTCGCGCATGTCGTCGGTATTCGGCTTGAAGGCCAGGCCCCAGATGGCAAACGTGCGGCCGGTCAGGTCAGCGCCCATGCGCGCTTCAATCTTGCCGACCAGCACTTCCTTCTGCTTGTCGTTGACGGCCTCGACGGCCTCGAGCACATGCAGCTTCTGGCCGTACTCCTGCGCGGTGCGCACGAGCGCCTGCACATCCTTCGGGAAGCACGAGCCGCCGTAGCCGGTGCCGGCGTAGAGGAAGCTGTAGCCGATACGCGGGTCGGAGCCGATGCCCAGGCGCACGAGCTCGATGTCGGCACCCACCTTGTCGGCCAGGTTGGCCATCTCGTTCATGAACGAAATGCGCGTGGCCAGCATCGAGTTGGCGGCGTACTTGGTGAACTCGGCCGAACGTACGTCCATGTAGAACGTCCGTTCGTGGTTGCGGTTGAACGGCGCGTACAGCGTGCGCATCATGGCCTTGGCGCGCAGGCCGTTTTCGTCGCTGTAGGTGCCGAGCACGATGCGGTCCGGGCGCATGAAGTCATCCACCGCCGCACCTTCCTTCAGGAACTCGGGATTGGACACCACCGAGAAGCCGACGTCGGACTTGCCGCGCCTGGCCAGCACTTCGTCAACCGCGGCGCGCACCTTGTCGCCCGTACCCACCGGCACGGTGGACTTGTCGACGATCACCTTGAAGCCATCCATGTGCTCGGCGATGTTGCGCGCGGCAGCCAGCACGTACTTCAGGTCAGCCGAGCCGTCTTCATCGGGCGGCGTCCCCACGGCGATGAACTGCACGTCACCGTGCGCCACGCTGGCGGCCACGTCCGTGGAAAACCGGATGCGGCCTGCGGCGCGATTGCGCTCGATCAGCTCCTTCAAGCCGGGTTCGTAGATGGGTACACCGCCGGCGTTGAGCAGGTCGATCTTCTTCTGGTCGACGTCGAGGCAGAAGACATCGTTGCCGAGTTCGGCCAGACACGCGCCGGTAACCAGACCGACATAACCACTACCGATGATGGTGATTTTCATACGAACACTTCAAGGATTGAAAACACGCCGGCGCGGCCTGACACAGGCCACGCCAGACTGAATTACATGCTCGCCCCGCCACTGCCGCCCAACGTTTCCGTGCGGCGCGGGGCATATGTTTCCCAGCGGTTGCAGCCGGGACACTGCCAATAGAACAGACGGGCGCGGAAGCCGCATTCCTGGCAGGTGTAGCGTGCCAGGTTGCGCGTCCGGCTTTGCAGCAGGTCGCGGATGGCACCAAGATCCTGCGCGCGCTGGATATCAGCGTTGACGCCCGACTCGACCGGATCTGCCAGCGCGCTCTCGGCCACCTCGGCCGTCGCCACGGGCTCGTGGCTCACCGCCTCCGACGCACGCGTCGCCTCGGCCTCCACCAGGCGCGTCAACGCCATCAACGAAGGCTGGCGGCGAATCTGGTCGCGCATCAACGCCACGGCGTCGTCGATACCGTGCACGTCGAGCTCATACTTGTAGACCGTGTCCAGCAATTCGGGGCCCAGACGCGCGTCCATCTTGGAGCGCAGCCACGCCAAGCCCTCGGCGGCACGGCCGAGCTGGGTATACGCCTTCATCAGACGCTCGGACACCAGCGGCAGGAACGCCACATTCTGCTGCTCGATGCTGCGCCAGCGCTTGATCGCGCCTTCAATATCGCCCTGCCCCTGCGCCACGTCGCCCAACTGGATGGTCGCGCGTACATTCTTCGGGTTTTCGGCGAGGGCCTGCTCGAGCCATTCGACAGCGGTCGGGACGTCCTTGCGCTGCAGGGCTTCCTGCGCCAACTCGCAGCAGAACTGCGCGATCTGCACGGAATAGTCCTTGCCCTGCAGCTTCTGCAGTTCGCGCGCCGCGTCGATGGCCTTGCGCCACTCCTTCTCGACTTCGTACAACTCCAGCAGCACGCGCTTGGCCGGCTCGGCAAACGCGCCTTCCATCAACATGCGCAGGGATTCTTCGGCACGATCCAGCAGGCCGGCGCGCAAGAAGTCCTGGCCCAGCTCGTACAGCGCATGATCGCGTTCGTTGGCCGGCAGATCCGGACGATTAACGAGATTCTGGTGCACACGGATCGCGCGTTCGGTCTCGCCGCGCCGGCGAAACAGGCTGCCCAATGCGAAGTGAAGCTCGGTCGTTTCCGGGTCCAGACGCGCAACTTCGATGAAGGCGTCGATGGCCTTGTCGGGTTGTTCGTTCAGGAGGAAATTCAGGCCCTTGAAGTACGAGCGCGGCAGCGATGACTGCTCGGTGCGCAACTGGCGCGCGTCGAGCCGAGCAGCCGCCCAACCCAGGCCGAACACCAGCGGGATGGCAAGCAGCCACCAGAGATCGAAATCCATGCGTCAGACCTTGGGGCCGGGAACGTGATAGGGAGAGTCGGCAACCACGGGCGCATTCGGCCCAGCCGCCGCGCCCTCTTCGGATTTCATGCGGCCGATCTGCCGACGCAGCCGGCTTGCAGCAAAACGATGTCGCATCACACGCGGCGCCATCGCGAGCATGGCCAGCAGGATACCGGCCACGAAAAACGCCAGCACAATCAGAATCAGCGGCGCATGCCACACCACGCCAAACGGCAGCAGCAGCGAGACTTCCGCCGTGTTGTGCAGTGCCAGCACGAAGAGCAGCACAAACAACAGGATGCGGATGACCCAGACAAGAAATTTCATGCGGATTCGAAAAACGGACGGCGTGTGGCGGCCAATAGGGCGCGACTGACGGGTTGTGCCGCATTGTAGCGGATTCACATAGCGGCCAGCCACGCGGGTGCGCCGCCGCAATGACATCGCAAAACAAAAACGCCCCGGCAAAGCGGGGCGTCTCTGAAACTGCCAATTCCAACCAAGACTCAACGCGACATAGCCAGCGGCACCGCCACATCGGCCGAAAAACCGGCCGTCTGGCGATTGCTGTCAGCCTGTCGGGCGGCCTTGACAGCCGTGAGCGACAGAGCTGGCTCGCCCTCCGAGGAGGATTCGCCTTGTCGCTCCAGGCTGCGGTCGACCCGCTCGCGCAACTCCTTGCCCGCCTTGAAGTGAGGCACCCGCTTTTCGGGCACCAGGACCTTCTCGCCGGACTTGGGGTTGCGGCCTACACGCGGCGGACGACGGTTCAGACCAAAACTGCCAAACCCGCGGATCTCGATGCGGTGGCCGTCTGCAAGCGCATCCGACATCGCATCCAGGATCGTCTTGACCGCGATGTCCGCATCCCGCAGCAGGAGCTGCGGAAAACGGGCGGCCAGCTTTTCCACGAGTTCAGACTTGGTCATGGGCATCTTGCGCGCGTCCTTGTAGGTCGACCCGGTGGATGCTTACTGGTTGGTTTCGTTCAGCTTGGCCTTCAGCAGCGCGCCGAGGTTCGTGGTGCCAGCGGTGCTGGTGTCAGCCGCGAACTTCTGCATGGCTTCTTGCTGGTCAGCGCTGTCCTTGGCCTTGATCGACAGGTTGATGTTGCGCGACTTGCGATCGATGTTGACGATCATTGCCGTCACCGACTCGCCTTCCTTCAGCACGTTGCGGGCGTCTTCCACGCGGTCGCTCGAGATTTCCGAGGCACGCAGGTAGCCTTCCACGTCGTCAGCCAGCTGCACCACGGCGCCCTTCGGATCCACAGCCTTGATCGTACCGGTCACCACGGCGCCCTTGTCGTTGGCCGAGATGAAGTTGTTGAACGGGTCACCCGACAGTTGCTTGATACCCAGCGAGATGCGTTCCTTGTCGACGTCGATGGCCAGCACCACGGCTTCCACTTCGTCGCCCTTCTTGTACTTGCGAACGGCTTCTTCGCCCGATTCCTGCCACGACAGGTCCGACAGGTGCACCAGGCCGTCGATGCCGCCCGGCAGGCCGATGAACACGCCGAAGTCGGTGATCGACTTGATCTGGCCGGCCAGCTTGTCGCCCTTCTTGTGGTTGCGAGCGAAATCGTCCCACGGGTTGGCCTTGCACTGCTTCATGCCCAGGCTGATACGACGCTTGTCTTCGTCGATGTCCAGGACCATGACTTCCACTTCGTCGCCCAGCTGGACAACCTTGGACGGAGCAACATTCTTGTTGGTCCAGTCCATTTCCGACACGTGGACCAGGCCTTCGATGCCGGCTTCGATCTCGACGAACGCGCCGTAGTCGGTCAGGTTGGTCACCTTGCCGAACAGGCGGGTGCCTTGCGGGTAGCGGCGCGAGATGCCGACCCACGGATCTTCGCCAAGTTGCTTGACGCCCAGCGAGACGCGGTTCTTCTCTTGGTCGAACTTGAGGATCTTGGCGGTGATTTCCTGGCCAACCGACAGCACTTCGCTCGGGTGACGCACACGACGCCATGCCAGGTCGGTGATGTGCAGCAGACCGTCGATGCCACCCAGATCCACGAACGCGCCGTAGTCGGTGATGTTCTTGACGATACCGTTGACGATGGCGCCTTCCTTGAGCGTTTCCATCAGCTTCTGGCGCTCTTCGCCCAGCGTGGCTTCCACCACGGCGCGGCGCGACAGCACAACGTTGTTGCGCTTGCGGTCCAGCTTGATGACCTTGAATTCGAGGGTCTTGCCTTCGTACGGCGTGGTGTCCTTGATCGGACGCACGTCGACGAGCGAACCCGGCAGGAATGCACGAATACCGTTGACCATGACGGTCAAGCCGCCCTTCACCTTGCCGGTCACGGTACCGGAGATGATTTCGCCGGATTCCAGTGCCTTCTCAAGGTTCAGCCACGAAGCCAGGCGCTTGGCCTTGTCGCGCGACAGGATCGTGTCGCCGTAGCCGTTTTCCAGTGCATCGATCGCGACCGAAACGTAGTCGCCGACTTGCACTTCCAGCTCGCCCTGATCGTTCAGGAATTCCTCGACCGGGACAAAGGCTTCGGACTTCAGGCCCGCGTTCACAACGACGAAGTTGTGGTCGATACGCACAACTTCCGCAGAGATCACCTCACCCGCCTTCATATTGGAACGGGCGATCGACTCTTCGAACAGGGCGGCAAAAGATTCGTTAGTTTGGGACATAAAAATGGGCATCCGCAAAACATGCCTCGCATTGCTTTCGCGTCAGTGGCGAAGACACGCATGCGGGGTTACGAGTTGAACAACGCCAGCAATGGCAACACCATCACCGGCACCGATCGGACCAAACCGCAGGTCATTGCGCCTTGGCGCCCTGCACCTGCCGGTACCAGTCCAGTACCTGCGCGACCACCTCATCGATCGTCATGTCGGACGAATCAAGCAGCCGTGCATCCTGCGCCGGACGCAGCGGCGCGACACTGCGGGTACGATCCCGCAAATCGCGCGCCTCCAAGTCCTGCGAAAGACTTTCCACTGTAGCAGAAAATCCCTTTGCAATCAATTGTTTATAGCGCCTCTCGGCGCGCGCCTGGACGCTTGCCGTGAGGAACACCTTGAGCACCGCTTCGGGAAAAACCACGGTGCCCATGTCGCGCCCGTCCGCCACCAGGCCAGGCGCTTCCAGAAAGGCACGCTGGCGAGCATGGAGGGCATTCCGCACCGCTCCGTGCACGGCAATGGCCGAGGCCTGGTTGCCGACCGACTCGTGGCGCAGCGCCTGGCTCACATCTTCGCCCTTAAGCCAGATGTGGTCTGCCTTGAAGCGCACATCCAGCGTGCTGGCGATGCGAACGAGGTTTTCGACGTCGTGCTCGTCGACGTTCTCGCGCATGCTGCACAGCGCTACGAGGCGGTACAACGAGCCGCTGTCGAGCAGGTGAAAGCCAAGCAGGTCCGCTACTTGGTGCGCGACAGTGCCCTTGCCGGACGCAGTCGGGCCGTCGATGGTAATGACAGGGTGCGGCGTGGAAGCAGTGGCGTCGGACATGATCGAGCGAAGGCAGTTAATTGCGTTTCAGGCGGTAATGCCGCCGAACGCGGTGAAATATTCAGGGAACGTCTTGGCCACGCAACGGGGGTCGTTGATGCGCACGGGCACCGGGCCGAACGCCGCCAGGGAGAAGGCCATCGCCATACGATGGTCTTCGTAGGTGTCGATCCCGTCGGCGGGTTCGGTCCATTGCGACGGCGGCGTCACACGGATGTAGTCTGCGCCCTCTTCGACCGTGGCGCCGAGCTTGCGCAGTTCGGTGGCCATGGCGCTCAGACGGTCGGTTTCCTTCACGCGCCAGCTCGCGATATTGCTCAGCGTCGTCGTGCCGTCGGCAAAGAGCGCCGCCACAGCCAGCGTCATGGCCGCGTCGGGGATGTGGTTGCAGTCCAGCTCCACTGCGTGGAGCTTGCCATCGTCGCGCTCGACGCCGCGCACCTCGATCCAGTTGTCGCCGGCCATGACGTTGGCGCCCATGCGGTTGAGCGCGTCGGCAAAGCGGACATCGCCCTGGATGCTCGACAGCCCGACACCCTCTACGCGCACCGGCCCCCCACCCAGCGCGCCGGCGGCCAGGAAATACGACGCCGACGAGGCATCGCCCTCCACGAAGATCTCGCCCGGCGCCTGGTAGGCCACGCCCGTGGGCACGGTGAACGACGCCCAGCCTTCGCGCGCCACCTGCACACCAAAGCGCGCCATGAGGTTCAGCGTGATCTCGATGTAGGGCTTGGAGATCAGCTCGCCGACGACTTCGATGGTCACGGTGCCGCTGGACTGAACCAACGGCAGCGCCATCAGCAGCGCGGTGAGGAACTGGCTCGACACATCGCCGCGCACGCGGATCGGCGCATCGATCCTGACCGGCGCGGCATGAATGGCCAGCGGCGGATAACCCTCGTTGCCGGTGTAGTCGATGCGCGCGCCCACTTGGCGCAGGCCATCGACGAGATCGCCGATCGGCCGCTCGTGCATGCGTGGCACGCCATGCAGGGTGTACTCGCCGCCCTGCAAGGCAAGCGCAGCGGTCAGCGGCCGGATCGCCGTGCCGGCGTTGCCCATGAACAGGTCCGCAGCCTTGCTCGGGAAGCGCCCTCCCGTGCCGCTCACCCGATAGGCGTTGTTGCCGAGCGCACCTACCGAGACGCCCAGTTTGCCCAGCGCGTCCAGCATGACCCGCGTGTCATCGGAGTCGAGCAGCTCGCGCACGGTGGTCTCCCCCTGCGCAAGCGCGGCCAGCAGCAGCACCCGGTTGGAGATGCTCTTCGAACCCGGCAACTTGATGGTGCCGCGCGCCCTCTTCAGCGGGCCGACGTCGAGATGTTCCATGAATCCAGTCAGTTCAAAACAAGAACGTTATTCGGGTTGGTTGATCGCTGTCGTGCGTTGCGGCCATGCGAGACGCGCTTGGCTTGCGCGGCGGAACACGCGCTCGAGCGCATCGCCATCGCGTTCGGCAATCATGGCCTTCAGGCGGCCGATCAGGGCTTCGTAGGTCGTCAGTTCGCGCAACAACGCTTCGCGGTTTGATAGGCAGATGTCGCGCCACATCTCGGGCGACGATGCCGCAATGCGCGTGAAGTCGCGGAAGCCGCCGCCGGCAAAGTCGAGCTTGAGCTCGGCGTCCTCCGCATTGATGATCTGGGCGACCAGCGCGTACGCGAGGACGTGCGGCAAATGGCTGACCGACGCGAACACCGCGTCATGCTGCACGGCCGACATGATGTGGCAATGGGCGCCCGCGGCTTCCCACATGCCCTGCACGCGCGCCACATCGGCGCGGCGATTTTCCTGCAGCGGGCAGATCACGGTCTTCTTGCCGACATAGAGATCGGCCAGCGCTGCTTCCACACCGTTCAACTCGCGGCCGGCGATGGGATGCGCGGGCACGAACTGGCTCACCTGATCGCCGAGCGCCGTCTTGGCCGCCATGATGACGTCGGACTTGGTGCTGCCGGCGTCTGTCACGATGGTCTCCGGCCCCAGGTGCGGCTGCATGGCGAGCAGCAGGGGCAGCGTCTGCGCCACGGGTGCACAGAGCACGACCATGTCGGCTTCGCGCACCGCCTCCTCCATCGGCAAAGCCTCGTCGATCACGCCGAGCCGGACCGCCGTTTCCAGCGACGCGGCCGAGCGGCCCACACCGACGACATGCCCAACGACACCCGCGCGGCGCAACGCGAGCGCCAGCGAACCACCGATCAGGCCAACGCCGGCAATCACCAAACGGGAACTGGAAAAAGAAGAGGCCACAACACCGCCCTGCCGGAAAAAAGCAAAGCGGCATTGTAGCCCGATGTGCCCGGCGCCCGATGCCGACTCAGGGGGCCCAGCGCTTCGACCGAGGTGAGCCGAAGATTTCAGTGCGCCGACGGGTAGGACCCCAGCACCTTGAAATAGGCCGCATCGTGTCGCAGCTTCTCGAGCGCACGCGCGACTTGCGGATCACGCTGATGGCCTTCCACGTCGACGTAGAAGTAGTACTCCCATGCGCCGCTGCGCGCCGGGCGCGATTCAAAGCGGCACATCGACACGCCGTTCTCGGCCAACGGAGCGAGCAGCCGGTACACGGCGCCGGCCTCGTTCGGCACTGACAGGATCAGCGACGTCTGGTCGCGCCCACTCGGTTCCGTCTCGTAATTGCCGATGACGACAAAGCGCGTGCGGTTGTGGGGATCGTCCTCCACGTTCGCACGCACCACGTGAAGCCCATAGCGGTTGGCGGCCTGCACGCTCGCCAGCGCGGCCACCGAATCGTCCTCGCCCGCCATGCGTGCCGCTTCGGCATTGCTCGACACCGCCTCGCGCGGCAGATTCGGGTAATTCGTATTCAGCCAGCGCTGGCACTGCGCCAGTGCCTGGGCGTGTGCCCGCACGACCTTCACCTGCGACATGTCGCCGGTCTTGTGCAGCAGGTTGTGATGCACCCGCAGCGCAATCTCGCCGCTGATCTTCAACGACGTCTGCAGGAACAGATCGAGCGTGCGCGACACCACGCCTTCGGTCGAATTCTCGACCGGCACCACGCCGCAATCGACGGTACCGGACTCGGCCGCGCGGAATACCTCATCGATGCTCGGACACGGCATCGGCTGGATCTCGTGGCCAAAATGCGCGATCACCGCCTGCTCCGAGAATGTGCCGGCGGGGCCGAGGTAGCCGATGCGCAGCGCCTGCTCCAGCCCGCGGCAGGCAGACATCACCTCGCGCCAGATGGCGGCGATGCTCTCATCGTGCAGCGGCCCCGGGTTGCTCGACTGCATCTTGCGGATGACCTGCAGCTCGCGGTCCGGCCGGAACGCCGGCGACGAATAGCGTTTCTTCACCTCGCCCACTTCCTGCGCCACCTTGGCGCGATCCGAGAGCAGCGTGAGCAGTTGACTGTCGATGGCGTCGATTTGCATGCGCAACGGCGCCAGTTCCGCCGCCAATGCAGCGTCCTTGTTTTGCTTCGTATCGTCTGACTGACTGGTCATTGTCGGAATCGGGTTCGGCAACGGAGGTCGCCAATGGTGCACAAGGCGAGCGCTTGCGCGATGTTCTGTCCTGGCTTCGGCGCCTCTCGTCAGGCCGATGCGCGCTCGAAGTCGCGCATGAACTCGACCAGTGCCTCCACCCCTTCCAGCGGCATCGCGTTGTAGATGCTCGCCCGCATGCCGCCGACGGACTTGTGGCCCTTGAGCTGCACCAGCCCCCGTTCGCGCGCCTGCGCGAGGAAGGCGTCGTTGCGCGATTCGTCGTTGAGGAAAAACGGCACGTTCATGCGCGAGCGGCACGACGGATGGATCTCGTTGCGATAGAAGCTGCTGGCGTCGATGAAGTCGTACAGCATCTTGGACTTGACGATGTTGCGCGTCTCGAGCGCTTCCACGCCGCCCTGGCGCTTGATCCACTGGAACACCAGTCCGGCGATATAAATCGCGTAGGTGGGCGGCGTGTTGTACATCGAGCCGTTCTCGGCCACCAGGCGCCAGTTGAATGCCGACGGGCACAGCGGATGGGCATGGCCCAGCAGATCCTTGCGAACGATGGCGATCGTCAGGCCCGCCGGACCAATGTTCTTCTGCGCACCGCCGTACAGCACTTGATAACCGCTCCAGTCGATGGGGCGCGACAGGATGTGGCTCGACACGTCAGCGACTACGACGCGCCCATGCGACTGCCCAATGTTCGGCGTCTCCTGGTATTCGACACCGACAATCGTCTCGTTCGTGCACAGATGCACATAGGCCGCGTCGCTCGACAACTGCCACGTCGACACATCGGGAATCTTGTGAAAGCGCTGGGCCTCGCTGGTGGCCGCGATGTTGACCGCCCCGTACTTGCGGGCCTCCTGCTGCGACTTGACCGACCACGTGCCCGTGACGACGTAGTCCGCCTTCGGTGCGTCGGCCGACAACCGGCGCATCAGGTTCAGCGGCACGATGGCGTTTTCGGCGATGGCCCCGCCCTGCAGGAACAGGATCTCGTAGTTGTCGGGCACCGCCAGCAGTTCGCGCAGGTCGCCAAATGCCTGCGCCAGGATGCTTTCGAACTCGCGGCCGCGATGGCTCATCTCCATCACGCTCATGCCGCTGCCGTGCCACGAGAGCATCTCCTCCTTCGCCTGCTCGAGTACTTCGGCAGGCAGCACCGCCGGGCCTGCGGAGAAGTTGTACACGCGTGCCTGGCTGGCTTGGAGGGCTCGATCCGCTTGGTTCATGGGGCGAAGGGGCAAAAGAAAAATGGCTGTCTGGGCGCAAACCCAAACAGCCATTATCTACCAACTGGCGGCGCCACGGGAATTGAGCCCCGGCGCCCACCCAGCTTGATCGATTACTTCGAGGCGGCGGTCACTTCCTTGTCGGCCATGTCGCGCATCTTCTTGCCGACTTGCGGACCGTACTTCTGCATCACGGTGCCCCACACCTCCTGCATGGCCTTGCCTTGGTTGGCCATGAACTTCTGGCCGCTCGGTGTCTTCAGGAAGGCGGTCAGGTCCTTGATTTCCTGGGTGGAGTAATACTTGCCCAGCGCGTCATAGTGAGCCTGCAGGGCGTCCTTCTGGAACGCTGCCGTCTCAAAGTCCTTGCCGGCGCTGTCCGTCATGCGCTGCACGGCGCCATTCTTCTTGAGCTTTTCGACAGCGGCCTGCTTTTGCTTGTCGTTCAGGCTCTTGTTCTCGACCAGCGCCTGCTCCAGCACCAGCGGAGCTTCTTGCTTGGCGCCATTTTCGAGCGCCTCACCCTGACCCTTGATGGCCGCATCGACGTTCATGGTCGTCAGCAGTTCCTTGATGGCTGCCGTCTTGTCGGCATCGCCACCAGCGCTCTGCGCGAATGCGAACAACGGCGCAAAACCGGCTACCACGATCAGATGTTTGAGACTCTTGTGCATTGTTGCTCCCTTGAGATAAGCGTTGCGTTTAGGCCGGCCGCATCACACAGAAGTTCCGGCCTCTGCCTCGCACAGGTCCGGCATCATGACAGAACTGCGCCTGACGGCAAGCAAAAGTTGTTTCGAATTATGACTCTGCGCTGTCATCCGGCTGTGCATCGGCGCCCTGCGCGGTCTCGCCGCCGTCAGCGCCGTCGCCGTCTTCGGCATCGGATTCCACCACCCGCTGCAGACCAGACAACTTGTTGCCTTCACCCACCGAGATGAGCGTCACGCCCTGCGTGGCGCGGCCCATTTCGCGGATCTCGTCCACGCGCGTACGGATCAGCACGCCGCCCGTCGTGATCAGCATGATCTCGTCTTCCGGCGCCACCAGCGCAGCGGCAACGACCTTGCCGTTACGCTCGGACGTCTGGATGGCGATCATGCCCTTCGTGCCGCGGCCGTGGCGGGTGTATTCGGAGATCGGGGTGCGCTTGCCGTAGCCGTTCTCGGTGGCTGTCAGCACGCTACCCGCGCGAGCCTGGGCACCGTCGCCTTCGGTCTCGGCCGGGGCGACCAGCATGGCGATCACCTGCTGGCCCTCTTCCAGGTTCATCCCGCGCACGCCGCGCGCCTGGCGGCCCATCGGTCGCACGTCGTTCTCGTCAAAACGCACCGCCTTGCCGGCGTCCGAGAACAGCATCACATCGTGCTTGCCGTCGGTGATATCCGCACCGATCAGGAAGTCGCCCTCGTCCAGGTCCACCGCGATGATCCCCGCCTTGCGCGGATTCGAGAACTCGGTGAGCGCCGTCTTCTTGACCGTGCCCTTGGACGTCGCCATGAAGACGAAATGCTGTTCGTCAAACTGCTTGACCGGCAGGATCACGTTGATCTTTTCGCCGGGCGAGAGCGGGAACATGTTGACGATCGGACGGCCGCGCGAGTTGCGACTGCCCTGCGGCACTTCCCACACCTTCAGCCAGTACAGGCGGCCGCGGTTCGAGAAGCACAAGATGTAGTCGTGGGTGTTGGCAACGAAGAGGGTGTCGATCCAGTCATCTTCCTTCGTTGCGGCGGCCTGCTTGCCGCGCCCGCCACGCTTCTGCGCCCTGTATTCGGAGATCGGCTGGCTCTTCATATAGCCGCTGTGGGACAGCGTCACCACGAGATCCTGCGGCGTAATGAGGTCTTCGGTGTCCAACTCGGTCGCATTGTGCTCAATCTGCGAGCGGCGCTCGTCGCCGAATTCAGCGCGGATCGCAGTGAGTTCGTCGGCGATGATGGCCGTAATGCGCTCTGGCCGCGACAGAATGTCGAGCAGGTCAGCGATCTGCGCCATCACTTCGCGGTATTCCTGGACGATCTTGTCCTGTTCGAGGCCTGTGAGGCGCTGCAGCCGCATCTGCAGGATTTCCTGCGCCTGGGTGTCAGACAGCTTGTAGAGGCCGTCGCCCTGCATGCCGAACGCCGGCAGCAAACCTTCCGGGCGATACGCGGCGCGCCCGCCTGCGGTTTCACTCTCCGCACGCGAGAGCATGTCGCGCACGAGACCGGAATCCCAGCTGCGGCTCATCAACTCGGCCTTGGCCACGGGCGGCGTGGGCGCCGCCTTGATGATCGCGATGAACTCGTCGATGTTGGCGAGCGCAACGGCCAGGCCTTCGAGGATGTGGCCACGCTCGCGCGCCTTGCGCAGGTCGAAGACCGTCCGACGCGTCACCACTTCGCGCCGGTGCAGCAGGAAGCACTCCAGCATCTGGCGCAGGTTCAGCAGGCGAGGCTGGCCATCCACCAGCGCCACCATGTTCATGCCGAACGTGTCCTGCAGCTGCGTATTCTTATAGAGGTTGTTGAGCACAACCTCGGGCACCTCGCCGCGCTTCAGTTCGATCACGACCCGCATGCCGGACTTGTCCGATTCGTCGCGGATGTCGGAGATGCCCTCGATGCGCTTTTCCGTCACCAGTTCGGCAATGCGTTCGAGCAGCGTGCGCTTGTTAACTTGATACGGCAGTTCGTCGACGATGATCGCCTGGCGCTGGCCGCGGTCGATGTCCTCGAAGTGCGTCTTGGCCCGCATCACCACGCGGCCGCGGCCGGTGCGGTAGCCCTCGCGCACGCCCGAGATGCCGTAGATGATGCCGGCGGTCGGGAAGTCCGGCGCGGGAATCAGCTCGATCAGCTCATCGACCGTGGCTTCCGGATTGCGCAGCAGATGCAGGCATCCGTCGACGACTTCATTGAGGTTGTGGGGCGGAATGTTCGTCGCCATCCCCACGGCAATGCCGGACGAGCCGTTGATCAGCAGATTCGGAATGCGCGCCGGCAGAATGGACGGCTCGGTTTCAGAGCCGTCGTAGTTCGGCTCGAAATTGACGGTTTCCTTGTCGATGTCTGCCAGCAGTTCGTGGGCGATCTTGGACAGGCGGATTTCGGTGTAACGCATCGCCGCGGCGTTGTCGCCATCGACCGAACCGAAGTTGCCCTGACCGTCGACCAGCATGTAGCGCAGCGAGAAGTCCTGCGCCATGCGCACGATAGTGTCGTACACAGCGGTGTCGCCGTGCGGATGATACTTACCGATCACATCGCCGACGATACGCGCGGATTTCTTATAGGGACGGTTCCAGTCGTTGTTGAGCTCGTGCATCGAGTACAACGCACGACGATGCACCGGCTTGAGACCATCCCGAACATCTGGAAGGGCGCGGCCCACGATTACGCTCATCGCGTAAGCGAGGTACGAACTGCGCATTTCTTCTTCGAGCGATACCGGGAGTGTCTCTTTGGCGAATTGATCCATTGGGCGAACGATGGGAGGCCCCGTAGTGATCACTACAAGGCGCTGCGGTTGCGCGAATAACAGAACATTTTACCATGCCGCAAGCCCCCTCCTCCTTGCATCGGCGAGCGACGCATCCTCAACCCCGGGCACGTTCCCTGCGAGGGTGGGCAAAACCGGCGATCCAGTCCCCATAAGGGTTTGCGAGCTGTTTTTTGCCTTGTTGCGTACACACCACAAGGCCATGGCGCCCCGTTCGAATCGCTTATATTTGCTTTTTAGGAGTGCGTGCTTGTGGCACAATCCCCCAGCGAAGAGGCAGACATTGTTCGAAGTGGAGCCTTCACCACACCGAGAATGTTATACTCCGAAGAATGTATGACTTGTTTTCGTCCCATCTGCTCGCAGTCTTCTGCGGTGATCTCATCCTGAGAGGAGAAATATGAAAAAATTTGCCAAGCTCGCGTTCGCTGCAGCTGCGGTAGCCATGGCTGCGTCCGCCTACGCTCAGTCGGTGCCCTACGAAAAGAAGGCCGTCAACGACAACTGGGGTAACGGCACGAGCGAGTGGGTCTGGAAGAACGGCACGAACGAACTGTGCTGGCGCAATGGCTTCTGGACGCCGGCAACCGCCAACGCACAGTGCGACGGCGCTCTGGCTCCTGCTGCTGCTCCGGCTGCCGCTCCGGCCGCTCCGGCTGCCCCGGTGGTGTCGAGCGAGAAGGTCACGTTCGCTGCTGACGCCCTGTTCGACTTCGACAAGGCTGTGCTGAAGCCGGAAGGCAAGGCCAAGCTGGACGACCTGGTCTCGAAGCTGAAGGGCATCAACCTGGAGGTCGTGATCGCTGTTGGCCACACCGACTCGTTCGGTTCGGACAAGTACAACGATCGCCTGTCGGTCCGTCGTGCTGAAGCCGTGAAGGGCTACCTGGTCAGCAAGGGCATCGAAGCCAACCGCGTTTACACGGAAGGCAAGGGCAAGCGCCAGTTGAAGGTTGATCCGAAGTCGTGCAAGGGTTCGCGCAAGGCACAAATCGCCTGCCAGCAGCCGAACCGTCGTGTGGAAGTCGAAGTGGTCGGCACCCGCAGCGCACAGTAATTCGGTCAGCACCGGAAAAAAAGCCCAGCTTTCGCTGGGCTTTTTTTTTGCCCTCCATTCCGGAGGATCGCTTCCGCTTATTTCCGAATAAGCGAGGAACAAAAAAGCGATGACGCCAACGCGCCATCGCTTTCTTTTTGGCGTATCGCGGATCTTCCGACCGGCCCTCGTATTAATTAGTACGCAGGGGTAGCCTGATCGTTGGCGACCATTGCGCGATCGCCAACACGCAGGTTGTTCGGGTTACGCTGTGTGACGGTCGCAACACGTCCGTCGTCCAGGCGTACCGTCACGCGATAAACGGTCTGGCCGCCCGCGCCGGCGCGTTGCTCCACCTGATTACCCGCGTACGCACCGAGCGCGGCGCCCCCGATCGTTGCCACCGTATTGCCCGTGCCGCCGCCCACCTGGTGGCCGAGGATCCCGCCGGCCACACCGCCGATGATCGTGCCCAGGATGCCCGGGCTATTGGCCGGCGCCTGCATTGGCTGGATCGACTCGACCCGGCCATACAGCGCGCCCGTTTGCTGCGGCTGGCCGCCGTACGCGGGGGGCGGGGCATATCCGCCGTTGTAGCCACCGCCATAACCGGGGGCGGCGCAACCGGCCAAGATCATCATGCCCGCAATACCGAGCCCTACAACAATGCGTTCGGTTTTCATTGGTCTCTCCTTGAGCGTTGGTGACAGTTGGAGAAAGCGCATGCGCATTTGTTTACCTCTGTTTCAAAGTGAAACTTTTCCGCCTTCAACGTCATTGGTCGGGGCCGTGCTTTTTGGTACATTTCTTCACCTAGCCGTTATGCCTTGGCGCAGCGCAACATGACAACCACTCACGCGAACGCCGACCCCGGCGAGCTCGACAAATTCAGTGAACTCGCCCACCGGTGGTGGGACCCGAATAGCGAATTCAAGCCCCTCCACGAAATCAACCCGCTACGCCTCGACTGGATCCAATCGATCGTTCCACTGGCGGGCAAACGCGTTCTCGATGTCGGGTGCGGCGGGGGCATTCTCTCTGAGAGCATGGCGCGTGCCGGGGCCACCGTCAAAGGCATTGACCTGTCACGCAAAGCATTGCGGGTCGCCGACCTCCATGGCCTTGAAGCCGGTGTGCCCGTGGATTACGAGGAGATCGCAGCAGAAACGCTCGCCGCGCGCGAGCCGGCCAGTTTCGACGTCGTGACTTGCATGGAGATGCTCGAACATGTGCCCGAGCCCGCCTCCGTTGTGCGCGCTTGCGCGACGTTGGTCAAACCCGGAGGCCACGTGTTCTTCTCGACCATCCATCGCAATGCCAAGGCCTATCTGCTCGCGGTGATCGGCGCGGAGTACGTGCTGAACATGCTTCCGCGCGGGACACACGATTACGCGAAGTTCATTCGCCCCTCCGAGCTGGCCGCGTTCGTGCGGTCCGCGGGCCTCCAGGCCGAGGAGATGCGCGGCCTGGAATACAACCCCATCACGGGCCGCTACGCTCTCACCCGCGACACCAGCGTCAACTATCTGATGGCCACGCGCCGTCCGGCCGACGCATGACCGCCAGCCGTTTTCCCCACCCGCTGGGTGCCGTGCTGTTCGACCTTGACGGCACGCTGGCGGACACGGCGCCCGACCTCGCCGCCGCGACCAACAAGGTCCGCACCGACCGCGGCCTGGAACCGCTGGCCTACGAAGCGCTTCGGCCCGTAGCGTCGCATGGCGCGCGCGGGCTGATCGGCGTGGCCTTCGGCGTGGGGCCCGGCGATGCCGAATTCGAATCGCTGCGGCTCGCGTTCCTGGCCAACTACGAAGCGGAAATCTGCGTGCGTACGCGGCTATTCCCAGGCATGGACGACGTCCTCGCCGAGCTCGGCCGGGCAGGAATCCCATGGGGAATCGTCACCAACAAGTCGGGACGGCTGACGGTGCCGCTGGTGGCGCAGCTGCCGTTTCCCGTCGCACCAGCCTGCGTGGTCGCGGGCGATACGACGCCATACGCCAAGCCGCACCCTGCGCCACTGCTGCACGCGGCGGAGTCGATCACTGTTGAGCCGAAGCACATCGTGTACGTGGGCGACGACCTGCGCGACATCGAAGCCGGCCGCGCTGCTGGCATGACTACCATTGCCGCCAGTTACGGCTATTGTGGTAACGGGCCCTCGCCCGACGAATGGCGCGCCGACGCCTTGATCGCCAGCGCTGGCGAGCTCATTCCGCTGCTGCTCGAATCGCAACGCGCCTGAGCGCGAGGCCGGGGCCAGCGCCCCGGGCATCTTTTTGAGGACCGCCGCCTCTGGATTGGACGCGGCGGTCGATCCACTGACCACGTACGTCCACCGCCCCGGCCGGACCGATACCAGCATGAGCACTTCCCCCGACTCGCGTCCTGATCTGCAACTGAACTCCAGCGGCTGGCGCGCCCGGCTCGATCGCGTGCGGACTTCGGCGGGCTGGCAGCGTGCCGTGCGGGCGGGGCAGTCGCAGCGCACCCGGCGGATCGGGCTGGGCGTGCTGATCTTCCTCGTGGTGTTTGGGCTGGTCGGCGCCTTCGGCGGCCCCCCGCTGCTGCGCCACCTGGCACAGACGCAGTTGAGCAAGGTGCTGGACCGGCCCGTGACCGTCGGCAAGATCGGCATCAACCCGTACACGCTGCGGCTTGACGTCGACCAACTCCACGTTGCCGAGCGCGACGGCAAGACGCCATTCGTCGACATTGGCCATCTGCACGTGAATGCGGCGTGGAGCTCCCTCTTCCACCGCGCCCCCGTGATTGAAGCGCTGAGCATCGATGCGCCGCGCGTTCGCATCGTGCGTACTGCTGATCAGCGCTTCAATTTCTCCGACATCATTGACAGGCTCAATCAGCCCGAGAACCCGCCCAAGCCGAAATCCGAAGAGCCGGCGCGCTTCGTCTTCGCCAACCTGCAGATCAGCAATGGCGCAATCGACTTCGTGGATCAGCCGCTTGGGACACAGCACAAGGTAGACGCGCTGCAGATCGGCGTGCCCTTCCTGGCGAGCTTGCCGGCCGACGTGGACATCTTCGTGCAACCGCTGCTGGCGGCGCGCATCGACGGCGCACCCCTGCACTTCGCCGGCAAGACGAAGCCGTTTGCCGAATCGCTGGAATCCAACCTCAACATCAAGATCGACGGGCTCGATCTGCCGCGCTATCTCGGCTACGTGCCAGGCCCGCTGCCCGTGGCCGTGCCGCAAGGCAAGCTGACGACCGACCTGACGATCGATTTCCAGAAGCCCAAGAGCGGCGCGCCGGTACTGCGCCTGCACGGCACGGCGGGCGTCGACCACCTGGAGGTGACCGACGCGAAGAAGGCTCCACTGCTCGCCGCTAGACAAGTGCGCGCCACGCTGACCGATGTGCGCCCGCTGGACAACGTTTTCCATCTCGATGCGCTGTCGCTCGATGGTGTGCGCGTCGATGCCGTGCGCGGCACCGATGGCGCGGTCAATTTTGCGCAGCTTGGCGGCAAGTCGGCGCCCGCCGAGGTCAAGCAGGCGCAACCCGCTCCGGCCCCGGTCGCCAAGCCCAAGCCTTTGGACGTGGCGGTCAACAAGCTGGAACTGGCGAACAGCATCGTCCACTGGCGCGACGCCACCACACAACCGGCTGCAGAGCTGACGCTGAAGGACCTCCACGGGCAAGCCGCCGTGCGCACGCTCGGCGGTCCCACCACGCTCGACGTAGGCGCCAAGCTTGCACAAGGCGGCGCGCTCAGCATCAAAGGCAACACCTCGCTCGAGAAGAACACCGGCGAACTGGAGCTGCACCTTGATGCCGTCAAGCTGGCAGGTGTCGGCCCGTATCTGCGCCAAGGGGGAGCGCCCCAATTGCAGGACGGCGCGCTGTCTGCCGAAGGCAAGATCGCGCTCGACTTCGGGACCGACAAGTTCAACGTGCGCGCAGAACCGTTGAGAGCCACCCTGGCCGATCTTTCCTTGGCACCGTCCACCGGCAAGAACACCGCGCTGCGTGCGAAGCATCTGAGCGCGGATGTGAAGCGCTTCGACTTGGCCGCACGCACGCTTGCGCTGAACGAAGTGCGCGCCGACGGACTGCAGATCGACGTGCTGCGCAAGAAGGACGGCACCACCACGTTGACGTTGCTCGATGGCGCGCAAACCGCCACCAGCAAACCGGCCGCGCCGGCCAAGCTCCAGGCCAAAGCTCCGGCCGAAAAACCCTGGGCCGTGACAGTGCAGGCGCTCAAGCTGGACAACAGCGCCCTCGGCTTCGAAGACCTGTCGAATTTGCGTCCGGTGAAGGTGCGTGTCGAGCCGCTGAACGTGGTCGTGCAGAACGCCTCCACCGACCTCGGCAAGCCCGTCAACGTGCAAATTGGAGCGGGGATGGGCGCCAAGGGCAAGCTCGACGTGCGCGGCGAAGTCGTTCCGCAACCGCTGAAAGCGGACCTGCGCGTGAACTCGCAGAACCTGTCGCTGGCGGGCTTGGATCCGTATCTCGACAAAACCCTGAACGCCGCCATCACAAGCGCGCTGCTGACGATGGACGGCCGCCTCGTGGTCAGCCAGGGCAAGGCGCTGACGGTGAGCTACCAGGGCAATGCGACGCTGGGCAACGTACGGCTGCAAGACCGCGTGAGTTCGGACGACTTCCTGCGCTGGCGTTCGCTTGCGCTCAACCGCATCCAGGCCAATTACGACGGCAACACACCACGCGTGCGTGTGGGCGCGGTGGCGCTGTCGACGTTCTATGCACGGGTCATCATTAACCCGAACGGACGCCTGAACCTGCAGGACATCCGCGTGCAGCCGAGCGAAGACCGCCGATCGCTCACGCAGAGCGAACCTGCCGCGGGCACGGCTGCCACGAGCGCGCCAGTGGCAGCCTCGGCGCCCGCTTCGCCCCCGGCGTCCGCCGTGGTTGCGTCCACCACACCCGCGCCCAAGGCGGGCGGGGCAGACTTGCGCGTCGATGCCATCACGCTGCAAGACGGCAACATCCGCTTTACCGACAACTTCGTCAAACCAAACTACACCGCCAACCTCACGGCCATCGGCGGCTCGATCGGCACGATCAGCACCGCCGCCAACCAGACACCTGCCGACGTGACGTTGCGCGGCAGTGTCGATGGCACAGCACCGGTGGACATCCACGGCAAGGTCAACCCGCTCGCGCCGACGGCCTTCGTTGACCTTACCGCCAAGGCCAACGGCGTGGAGCTGACCAACCTCACGCCCTATTCCGCCAAATATGCCGGCTACCCGATCACCAAGGGCAAGCTGACGATGGACCTCCACTACCTGCTAGACCAGGGCAAGCTGACGGCGGACAACCACATCTTCATCGACCAGCTCACCTTCGGCGACCGTGTGGAGAGCAAGGACGCCACCAACCTGCCGGTGCGCCTGGCCGTGGCGCTGCTCAAGAACTCGCGCGGAGAAATCGACGTGCGCGTGCCGGTGTCGGGCTCGCTCGATGATCCGCAATTCAGCCTCGGCGGCGTCATCCTGCGCGCGTTCGTCAACCTGATCGTACGGGCTGTGACCGCGCCGTTCTCGCTGCTCGCCAGCGCATTTGGCGGCAGTGGCGGCGAAGAGCTCGGCTACATCGAGTTCGACCCCGGCACCGCCGTCATCACGCAGGCGTCGCTTGTCAAGCTAGACAAGCTCGCCACGGCGCTGAAGGACCGCCCGGCGCTCAAGGTCGACATCGTCGGCCGCGTCGACCCCGAGCTCGACCGCGACGGACTGCGCCGCGAAGCCGTGAACCGGCAGATCCGCGAACAGAAGCTCAAGGACGCGGGCGATGCCGCCGAAGCCGACGCCACCGTCTCCCCCGAAGAGCAGAACAAGTATCTAGAACGCGCGTACAAAGCCGCCAAATTCCCCAAGCCGCGCAACATGATCGGCCTGGCGAAATCCTTACCGCCCGAAGAAATGCGCAAGCTGATGGAGACCAATGTGCAGGTGACCGATGCGGACCTGCGCGAATTGGCACAGCGCCGCGCCAACGCCATTCATGTGGCCTTGGCTGAACGTGTGGATCCGGGACGTCTCTTCGTAGTAGCCCCGAAGCTCAACGCGGATGGCATCAAGGACAAAGGCAAGACGACCCGGGTTGATTTCGCACTGAAGTAGCCCATCTATGGGATAATCGATCTTCTTCTCTGGGGCCGACCTGGTTTCGACGTGGGTTGCAAAGCAGTGGAGGGCATACCGAGGACCCGTCACCTCGTTAATCAATGGGAATGCAATAACTGCTAACGACGAACGTTACGCACTGGCAGCCTAAGGGCCGCCGTCCTCGCACTGGCTCGCTGACGGGCTAGGGTCGCAAGACCAGCGAGGTCATCTACGTCAGATAAGCCTCGGGAGTGTCACGGGCCCGAGGACGAAAACCTAGTGACTCGCCGTCGTAGAGCGTGTTCGTCCGCGATGCGGCGGTTAAATCAAATGACAGAACTAAGTATGTAGAACTCTCTGTGGAGGGCTTGCGGACGCGGGTTCGATTCCCGCCGGCTCCACCAGCTTTTCAAAGCAAAAACCCGCGACAGCACAAGCTGTCGCGGGTTTTTTCTTGGTGTGGCAAGAGGTACGCACTGCCTTCACCCCAACGCCACACCGATCGCGTTCACCGGGTCGGCAGCAACCGGACAACCGAACCGGCATCGCCGGCAAGCCGCTCTCGCCACCGGACTAGTTGTAGTTCATGACCAATGTCACCGCGGTATTCGCCGTGCCGGCCTCAACCACGGACGAGGTCTGGTAGTAGGCCACTTTGAACGGAATATTGAAATCGCCGCCTGCCCCGTCGTAGCCGCTGAAGGCGATCATCGTGTTGAGCGGCACTGGATCGCCCCCCTCATTGAGAATCTGCAGGCCGATGCCCCTTGCGGTCGATGCTGTATTGAGTGCGACAACCGAGCGCGAACTGTCAATGATGTTGGTATTGGGCTTCAGCAGATACGATACCTTGCTGATGCCCCCGGGACACTGTTTCAGGCCAATCGAGAAGTTGACTGGTGCCAATGAAGTACCAGGCCCTTTGAATTGCGTGGCTCGATTCTGGTCGCCCATCTTCACGGTCACATCCGCCGTCTTGCAACTGAAGGAGCCAACGCCAGCCTTGTTGCCCACTTGGAACGCGATGGCATCGCGCTCTTTATGGTCCCATTGTCGTTCTGCAAAGTCATATTCCACGCGAGGCCGGTGTTCCCGATAGGGAAATCAAAAAGAGTCGGGCCTGAAGACTACCCGACAATGTTCCGTATTCCTCTGCTATAGGCGAGCTTGCAAAGGCTTCCTGATTCTCACACACCCTATTGCTACCTTCCCAAATGATTGAGCCGACAGGCATATCGCGCGGCACGTTGAGGGTGCGTGGAATCCAGTAATTCGGTGTCGCAGGACCGCCGCCGGCAAATTCGCAATTGGCAGCGTATGCCCCAGTGGAAATCGTGATCATCGACGCCCATGCGAATAACGCGGTTACATGGGTGATCCGCACATATACCGATCTTTACCTGCGCGAGCCGCCGAAGACAGCATTCGCTCTCCTCATCAAACGTGTTCTAACCATCCTGCCTTCCTCCCATTGGTTTGAGCGTTTCAGGTAACCACTTTTCGATGTGTCTTCGGAAACGGCTTGCTTATCGGCAACGCAACGTCTGCCGCTGATAGTTCCGGCCTGCCTCGGCCTTCGGGAGCGCATAAGGCGCTTGGCACTGGCCTTCCTTCCACTTCACCGTCAACGTGCCCGTCTCCTCCTGCAAGAGCACGAAGGCGTTGCCGGCAGGGTCCGCGATGCCAAGGGGCCTGCCCGTTTGGGCGTCTTGCACGCTGGCCCCGAACGGCACCGGCGTGCCGTCGGCCCGTTGAAGCGCGAACTGGGCGCGCTGGCCGCTATGCCCCTTGAACGTGGCCAGCACGATCGCGCCGCGGCGAGGCACGACCTGCTTGACGGTATCTTCCAATTCCACATCCGCGCCCAGGTTGTGGGTCGCCGGGCTGAGGGCGTTCAGGCGATACGG
Organism: Ralstonia sp. RL; assembly: GCF_001683835.1. Classification (NCBI taxonomy): domain Bacteria; kingdom Pseudomonadati; phylum Pseudomonadota; class Betaproteobacteria; order Burkholderiales; family Burkholderiaceae; genus Ralstonia; species Ralstonia sp. RL. The sequence continues at coordinate 198,893 of NZ_LWRX01000250.1, forward strand.
TTGCGCATAGGTGACGACGGCGTAGCCATTGCGGCCGACCGAGGTACCGGCATCGGTCTTGACGTCTACGCCCTTGAGCCCTTCCATCTTCATCAACGCAAAGGTGTCGCCCACCGTACGGCCCAGGTTGACACCACCGCGGTGTACCACCACGGAGCCCGTTGCCCCAACGCTGGCCGATTGATAGTCGCGTGAAGCGTTCAGGTTGGCGTTGAGCTGGCCGACATCGGTATCGCGCGTAATGCTGGCCCCGCCCGATGCGCCGCGCCCCCTCCCGGTGTAGCCGGCCTGCATGGCATAAGACGTGGTCTCGTTCACGAAGCCGCTCAGGCCGCTTTGAACGGTGGTGCCGCCGTTGTTGCTGTTGCTGATGTTGGTATAGGCACGCGCAGACCGGACCTTGCCGCCCAGCGGAATCGACATGGTCAGCATGACCTGCGTGCTGTTGCCGTTTCCGCCGAAGCGCGTGTCCTTCGTCTGGCTCAGGCTCAGGTTGTAGCTCAACTGCTTCCAGTTGTTGCCGTAGCCGACGCTGATGCTGCGGCTCGAACCCGGTCGATTCCAGAAGGTCTGCTGGCTCAGGTTCAGGTAGACGCTGCCGTATCGCCGCTCGATGCCACCCAGATCCTGGCTGGTGGTCAGGTCGATCCGTGATCGGCTGCGCCCGGACTGAAAGCCCGCCGTGCCGGCCACGTCGCCGTTCGGGTCGTTGCCGACGTCGTTGACGTGGTCATTGAAGGTCCGATAGCCCGATGTGGAGTATCGATAGGCAGCCAGCGTGAAGTTAGTATTGGTTCGGGTAAAGGTTTTGGCGTACAACACCCGCACACTCTGGCCAGTCTCCCGCTTGCCGTGCGCGCGACTGCTCGATTGGGTCACGTCAACAGACAGCGCGCCAATGGGCGTGTTCGTACCGACACCAACGTTCACGGCCTGGAAGTCTTTCGAGAACTGGACGCCGCCGGCGACCGTGCTGTTGTCGGTCAGGCCGTACACCAGCGAAGCACTGACGAGATTCGGTGACGGCCCCCGCTCGCCGTCGTACTTGCCCGCCGCGAAGTTGTACTTCAGACGGCTCTTACGCAGCATCAATGGAAGACTCGAGAACGCCTGGTGCGTGACGCGCTTGCTGCCGTCCGCTTCAATGACGGTGATTTCCAGGTCGCCGTTGGAGCCGGACGGAAAAATGTCGGTCAGCTGGAAAGGCCCGGGCGGTACGTTGGCGCGATACAGCACGTAGCCACTCTGGCGCACTTCGACAACCGCGTTGGTGGCCGCCTGCCCGCGCACGACCGGTGCATAGCCGCGCTCGCTGTCAGGGAGCATGGCGTCGTCGGAGCCGACCTGCACGCCGCGAAAGCGTACGCTGTCAAACAACGTTGCATCGGAGTACTGCTCGCCAAGGGTCAGTTGGCCCTTGATTGCGTCGATGTCTCGCTGGACCAGCGTGCGGTTGCTCTTGAAGCGTGTCTGCCCGCTGTTGCTTCCACTTACCGTGGATTCGTTCCGCAGCCGCCAACGGCCAATGTTGACGCCGTTCTGCAGGCCGACGAAATAGCTGCTGCTATCGTTGCCGACACGGCCGTGGCCGTAGTTGCCGCTGAACTGGTAGTTGACGTAGCCGGCGGTGACACCCTCGTCCCACAGCGCAGGGTCGACATAGCCGCGTGCCGCGCGGGAAAGAAACGCCTGTGGGATGCTGAGATTGAGTTGCAGACGGCCAGCGTCGAAGTCCACCGCAGCCTGGTCCAGCAGGTGAGGTAGATCGAGGCAAGCCTCGCTGTTGACGTCCAGCGGCGGCGTGATGGCACTGAGGTTGACGCCGAAATCCTGCAGCATCTTGGCCGTCAGGCACGGCCGCAGCTTGGCGTTGTCGCCATCCTGGTAGAAATCGATGTCTCGACGGCCGACCAGATTGCCGTTGACCTCCACCTCCACACGATAGGTGCCTGGTGGCACGCTGCTGCCCGAGCTCAGCACGGCGCTCAGGTCGGCCGGGCGCCCTTGGCCGTGCAGGAAGCTCGTGTTGTAGGCCAGCAGCGTAGGATCGATCTGCGCAACCAGCGTCTCGCCCTCGGCGGCGCGCGCGCTGTTCATCATCGCCAGACACACAGCCAGATACAGCGGCGTCGCGCTCGGGCGTGCAGCAATTGCTTTTCCGTGGGTCTTTCTGGAGAACGCTTTGGGAGTCCGGCATCTAGACATCGCAATGCTCGCTTCTGGCTTGGTGAATCGGCGGGTGTCACATACGCAAGCTCCGCTACGGTGGGTGCGGGCTAAGCTAGCCCACGCGGGCTGGCACATCGGGTCAGTGGTCGTCGGCCCGATCAGTTACCGGTAGAGACCGGCGTGCTGGGCTGACTGCCGCGCAAGGTGACGCGGTAGCTTTGGCGGCCGCCGTAGTCATTGATGACGTCGTAGCGAAGCTCGGGCTGGGCGGCGCCGTTGCCCGGCAACTGCACCGGCAGCGCTACCGTGGAATGCGGCGCCACCATCTTTGCCTCGATGAGCGGCGCTTCTGCATTGCCCGCGTGCACCTTTGCATCGACCACGGTGACGTGGAACAGACTCGGGTTGCTCAGCCTCAGCATCGCCTTGCCGCCATCCTGGTTGAGTTGCCACTGCAGGCTTGAAGGAGCCTTCTGCGGGTCTGCGGTCAGACCGGCCGGCCGGTAGAACACCTTGATGCGCTGGCGGACAGCCAGTTGCAATACGTTCTCGTTTGGAGCCGCCTGCGGAACCTCCTGCACGTTCAGCCAGAAGGCCGACTCGCGGTCTGTCGGCATACCCACACCTTCGTACAGCACGCGCAAAAGCTGCTGCTGCTTCGCTGCCAGCTTCGCCAGGGGCGGCGTAATGGCAAACGGCAGGTGACCATTCGCGTTGTCCTCAAGCGGATCCAGCCAGGCCTGGATCAAGGCATCGGCACCATCGTTCGTGACGACGACGGACGTTTCCTTGTTGTTGCCGTCAAAGATCAGGCGCGTGGTGCTGAGGGAAATACTGGCGTGACTCGCGGACGCAGCCAACGCGCACGCCAACGCCGCGCCAGCGGCGCATCGTTTTGCTTTCATATCCGGGATGGCCTTTGAACAGATGGGCGGCAGCGGCGGGGGAATAACCGCTGACCGCCGCCGATTGAAGCCAGCCGTGAAGGCTGGCACCAGGCTTACTCGTAGGTGAGCGTGAACGGCAGGCTGGCGTTGGCGATACCCGGCTTGATCTTGGTCGGGTCTGCGGCCACATACGCTGCAGCGAAACGCACGTTGACTGCGCCACCGGTCGACGGCACCGTCGTCTGTGCCAGCAGGTTGCCGCTGCTCAGGTCGTACGCGTTTGCGCCCGCGCCGGTACCTTCGTACACGGCAATGCCCACGCCCTGGGCGAAACCTGCGGCAGTGTTGCCGTTGTTCACGCGCAGCGTCTTCTTGTCTGCGCTCAGGTCGGCCGCCTTGCCTGCGAACTTCATGCTGACCTTGGCGCCGGTCTTGCAGACCACGTCAAAGTTGGCGGAGCCGGCACCACTCGTCAGACGCTTCGGTGCTGCAACCGTGCCGATGTCGTCGGCGGCGACCTTGCCCATGTCGACGTTGATGGTGCCCGCATCGCCGGTCACCGAAGACACCTTACAGGTGTCGCTCAGAATCGCGCCTTGGAAGTTGATAACGCCATCCACCGATGTGGGCGTCGTTTGCGCCATTGCAGCGGAGGACAGAGCAGACATGGCGACGCCAGCCAGGAACAGTTTTGCTTTCATTGACTTACCCTTAGATTGAATCCGCGGCACGAACGTGCGGGATTTGGTCGAGAACAAATGCCTATCGAAGAAGGCAGGCGCAAGTATTTCAAGCGAGGCGTGCGCGCCATATCGGACTGCTCCGAAAAGCAGGCGAGCCTTATCGATTGCGCGTCTTGCGCCCGGCCATGCGCAGGCTCTCTCGGGAGGAAACGAGCGGTAGATCGACCGGCCCATCGGGAGGTCGCCACCGGAAGAGTACGAGGCTCCACGCGGGCGCAGGCACGCTGAACGGCGCCATGCGGGACGGCCGGGTCAGGGCAAGGGGCGCCCCGAGAGGAGGGATCACGCGGGGGCTGTGCCGGCCCCGTGCAAGGATTGGAGTTCTGCGACGAGCGCCTGGATGTCGGCCGTGATGTCGCCGGACGAGGACGCGAGATGGCGCTCGAGCTCGCTTGCCAGATTGTGCGTCGGCAGATCGTCCACCACGGCAGCCGCACCGGAAATGCGATGTGCCGCCCGACGTGCCTGCTCGATGTTTCGATGCACGATGCCCTCGTTCAGCATCTCGAGATCGGTTTTCATGGCCTGTCGATAGACCACGTGCACGTCCACCGTCCGCGCGAGGCCGTGCGCTTCCGGCGCGGCGCTGGCGCCAGAGTCGCCGTGGCCGCACCAGAGTTCGATCAGTTCGCGCAACGCGGCCAGGCGCAACGGCTTGCCGAGAACGCCGTCCATGCCGCTGTCGAAGCAGCGCGTGCGATGCGCATCGTCGGCCGCGGCCGAGATGGCGACGATCGGCGTGCGTTCGGTGCCGCGCTGGCGTTCGATCTCGCGCATGCGCTGCGCGACGGTGTAGCCGTCGATGCCCGGCAGGTTGCAGTCGAGCAGCACCATGTCAAACGCTGCTGAGGCGAACTGCTCGAGCGCCGCTTCGCCGGTGCCCGCGATGGCCGACCGGCAAGCGAGCGCGCTGAGTTGATGCTGGATCGCGTGTTGCACCGCCTCGTGATCGTCGACGACCAGGACGAGCGGCCCCTCGTTCGAATCCCGCGACAGCGGCTTGTGCACCCGAACCGGTGACACCGCCTGTGCCGCAGATGCGGGCGATTCGTCGGCGCCTGACTGCGGTGCCGGCTGCGCATGTGGTTCGCGCGTGGGCAACATGACGGTGAACACCGTGCCGATCTCCGGGCTGCTGCTGACCGTGATCACGCCTTTCATCAGGTCGACCAGTTCACGGCAGATCGACAAGCCCAGCCCACTCCCGCTGGCACCGCGATGGCCCGGGCTTTCCACACGCGCGTAAGGCTCGAAGATATGCCGCTGACGTTCCGGAGGAATGCCCATGCCAGTGTCGCGCACCTCGAGCACCAGCGTGCCCGTACCGCGCCGCCTGCCGGGCAGGTGGTCGACGCGCAGAACCACCTTGCCGGCCGCCGTGAACTTGATCGCGTTGACCAACAGGTTCAGAACGATCTGCCGAATGCGCATCGGGTCGATGTCCACGCTGAAATCTGGCGCGCACGCCACATCGAGGGACAACGCCAGGTTCTTCTCATCCGAGCGCCACCGCACCATATCGACGGTCTGCTGCGCCCACGGCCCGATCCGGGTCGGTTCGGGCGCGAGCGTCACGCTGTGCGATTCCAGGCGCGAGTATTCGAGAACATCGTCGAGCAGCGCCAGGAGGGTTTCCGATGCCGAGACCGCCGCATCGGCCCGGCTGGCCTGCTGACCTGTCAGGTGCGATCGCTGCAGCAGCTCGAGCGAGGCCAGGATAGTGTGCATCGGCGTGCGTATCTCGTGGCTGATGAAGGCGAGGAACATCGCCTTGTCGCGCTCACTGCGCACGGCCGCCGCGCGCGCACGCCACAGCACGTACGCCAGCACCGCAAAGGCGAGCACCACCACGCCAACGAGGGCAACCTGCCGCCCGCGGTAATGGAGGATCGATGCCAGCGACGGGGCGCCGTAGTCCGTGGTTTCGAGCCACCGGTAGCGGATGGCGTCAGCCTCGGGTGCCGGAATGGCGGTGAGCGATTTCTCGACGATGGATGCCAGTACCGGGTTGTCCTGACGCGTTGCCATCGTCAACGCATACGGCCGGTACCAAATGGTGCCCGAGAGGAACAGCCGGCCTTTGAACTGGCGGTGCAACTGCGGAAGGATCGACACGTCAGTGCCCAGCGCTGCGTCCGCCTCGTCATCGGCAACGGCCTGCAGCGCTTGGGCTTCATTCTGGAACGTCAGCAACGTCACCGGAACGCCGCTGTGACGAATCGCGTATTCCAGGCCGCCGCCGCCCCTGATCGCCAGCCGCTTGCCCTTCAGCTGGCGAATGTCTGCAAACAGGTTCTCGCTCTCAGCCGTGACGATCGCGATCGTGCCGACGTAGTACGGCGTGCTGGCAATAAAGCCGGAGCTGTGATGCGTCCGGTCGTCGCTTCTGCCCCAATCGGGCACCAGGTCGATCTCGCCGGACGTCAGCGCTTCGCGCGCTCCTCTCCGGCAGGCGCCATCCACGTATTCGAACCGCAAGCCGCTGATGCTGGAGACTTCGTCGAGAAACGATGGGACGATACCGGCCACTTTCCCGCCGGTGACAAATTCGAATGGGCGCCAATCCGAGTTGACGCAGGTGCGTATCACCGGATGCGCGGCGATCCACGCGCGCTCTTCCGGCGTGAACGGGGAAGGTGCAGCCGCGTGGCTGCCGCCGGACGTCCAACACAGCCACACGCCCACGATCAGTGCGCGCACCGTCGCCGCCACCTTGCTCACATCGTCCCCTGTCGCCATATCGGAATCACCTGCTCGGCGCGTCGCGTTCGCCCTGTTGCCCACCATGCCAGTGCACAAGCTTAATTCAGTCCCGTGCCGGCGGCCTGGAAAGTTGATCAAAGGGTCAGAGGGCGTGGCCGGCGAAGGGGCGTCTTGTTGGCACAGAGAAAGAGAAGAGAAAGCCCGCGATGCTATCGCCGTCGCGGCTGCAGTCCTGGCATGCACTGCATGCCGGTCCGGCGCCGGACCGATACAGAATCGACAAAATTGACGTGGTTCTGTACCTGTCGGCCAGGCAACGGCCGGTGCTAGCCTGCAAGCTCCTATTTGCCACTTGCCCATTCCCGCCATGCCCACACTCACCAACCTGCTTACCTTTGCCCTGGTCGCGCTCGGCATGGTACTCACGCCCGGCCCGAACATGATCTACCTGATCTCGCGTTCGATCTGCCAGGGGCGCAATGCGGGGCTGGTCTCGCTGGCGGGCATCGCCACGGGCTTCGTGTTCTACATGTTGTGCGCGGCGTTCGGCATCACGGCGCTGCTGATGGCCGTGCCGTTTGCGTACGATGCGCTGCGCTTTGGCGGCGCCATCTATCTGTTGTATCTGGCGTGGCAGGCGCTGCGCCCCGGCGGCCGCGCGCCGTTCCAGGTGCGAGACCTGCCCGTGGACAGCCCGCGCAAGCTGTACACGATGGGGTTGCTGACGAGCCTGCTCAACCCGAAGGTGGCAGTGCTGTATCTGTCGCTGCTGCCGCAGTTCATCGAGCCCTCGCACGGCAGCGTGCTCGTGCAGTCGGTGTGCCTGGGTATCACCCAGATCTGCGTGAGCGTGACGGTCAATTCCATGATCGCCGCCACGGCCGGCAGCATTGCCGCGTTTCTCTCGCGCAAGCCGAGCTGGCTGTCGATCCAGCGTTACCTGATGGGCTCGGTGCTGACGAGCCTGGCGTTGCGCATGGCGATGGAAGCCCGCAAGTAGCACGCTGGGGATTCTGTAAACGACTGCGGGGCGATCCGGCAGCTTGCCGGATCGCCCCACTGTGTTTGGCGTACCGCGCTCAGAACTCTTCCACGGCCGGCGTCAGCGCCCCAGGCTCGCGGACACGTCTTCAGCGGCGGCGCATGTAAAACGTGAAGACCCTGTCGTGTTCGCTATGCTGGAGCAGTTCGTTGCCGGTCTGCTTGGCAAACGCCTGGAAATCACGCGTCGCCCCCGGATCGGTAGCGAGAATCTTCAGCACCTCGCCGCTCTGCATGTCGGCAAGCGCCTTCTTCGTGCGCAGGATAGGCAGCGGGCAGTTCAGGCCGCGTGCATCAACTTCCTTCTGGAACTCCATGGCTTCCTCTGTGGTGCGGGTGGGCGGCATCGTGCCACCCACGTCAATCATTCGGCTATTGTAGCGAGCCGCGTCGGCTGCCACCGGCGCGGCGGCGGCTCGGCGGGCTCGCCGGTGCGGATGTCGATGTAGCTGACGGGCAGGCCGCGCGCCGTCAGGAAATCGGCCACCGCATAGCCCGTGCCGGCCGTCCACGGGCGCACCTTCTCGAACGGCTTCAGGCGGTATTCGACAAGCTCTTCCGACAGTGCGATCTCGCCATCGGCAACCACGTGGTACGCGATGATCAGCTCGTTCTTGCGGATGAACTCGTACACACCGATCAGCGAGATTGACTGCGCGTCCAGGTTCGTCTCTTCCTTCAACTCGCGCGCAATGCCCTGTTCCGGCGTTTCGCCATGCTCCATGAACCCGGTGACGAGCGCGAACATGCCCTCCGGCCACTGCGCGTTGCGCGCGAGGAACATCTGTCCGCGATACTCGACCACCGCCGCCAGCACCGGAAGCGGGTTGTTCCAGTGGACGAAACCGCAGGCCGGCGCGGGGCACGCAAGGCGCAGGCGGCCGGCCGTATGCTGCTCGACGAGCGGCGTGGCGCATTGCGGGCAGAAGCGGTAGTCGAAGCTCATGGCGGTGAGATGCTGAACTGGCGATTCAGGCGGCTTGCTCGCACGCTGTGCGAATGTCGGCGGCAAAGGCTTCGACGGTTTCGGGCCGCACGTCCCACGAGCACATCAGGCGGCAACCGCCCGCACCGATGAACGTGTAGAACTTCCAGCCGCGTGCGCGCAGCGCTTCGATGGCGGGCAAGGGAAGCTCCGCAAACACGGCATTCGATTCGGTGGGGAACATGATGCGCACCCCTGGCACATTGGCGATGCGTGCATGCAGCAACTGCGCCATCGCGTTGGCATGACGCGCGTTGCGCAGCCAGACGTCGTTCTCCAGCAAGCCGAGCCACGGTGCGGAGATGAAGCGCATCTTCGAAGCCAGCTGCCCGGCCTGCTTGACCCGATACGCAAAGTCTTCAGCGAGGCGCCGATCGAAGAAGACGACGGCTTCGCCCACCGGCAGCCCGTTCTTCGTGCCGCCGAAACACAGCACGTCCACGCCGGCGCGCCAGGTAATCTCCGACGGATGCACGCCAAGCGACGCCACGGCATTCGCAAAGCGCGCGCCGTCCATGTGCACGCGCAGCTGCCGGCGCTTGGCAATGGCGGCAATCGCACGCACCTCTTCCACCGTGTAGACGGTGCCGACTTCCGTCGATTGCGTGAGCGAAACGACCTTCGGCTTCGGGTAGTGGATATCGGAGCGGCGCGTGACCAGCGCTTCCACCGCATCGGGCGTGAGCTTGCCGTTCTCGCCCTTGGCGGTCAGCAGCTTGGAGCCGTTGGAGAAGAATTCCGGGCCGCCGCACTCATCGGTTTCGATATGCGCCAGCTCGTGGCAGATCACGGAGTGGTACGAATGGCACAGCGATGACAGCGCCAGCGAGTTCGCCGCCGTGCCGTTGAAGACGAAGAAGACTTCACAGTCGGTCTCGAACAGGTCGCGAATGCGGTCGCACACGCGCTGCGTCCAGGAGTCATCGCCATACGCGGGCTCGTGGCCGCTGCCGTTGGCTTCCAGGAAGTACTTCAGCGATTCGGGGCAGAACCCCGCGTAGTTGTCGGAGGCGAAATGCTGGGTGGGCTGCATGGCGGCCGTCATGAGGTGGGGCGCGTTCCTTCGTTACTTCTGTTCAGACCAGAGCACACCGCCCGTGGCCCAGTTCTCTCGCTTGACGTCGTTGATGATGATGTCGACTGCGGCTGGTGCGCAGCCCAGCGTTTCGCACGTCACGCGCGTCACTTCCTCGACGAGTTTTTTCTTCTGCTCAACGGTGCGGCCTTCAAACATCTCGATATGGAAAGTCGGCATGGGGTCTCCGGTCATCAGTCTCGGTAGGAAGCGTCGATTTTATCCAGTTTGCGCAGCAGCGCCGGCCACTCCATCACGCCTTCGATGGCGCCGCCATCTTCGAGTTGTCCGGCAGCGCGATCGGCGACTTCCGGTGCGGGGAAGACCACCTCGCCGGCCGTGAGGGCCTGAATCTGGATCTCGCACGCCTTGATGAGCGTGGCCATCAGCACGTGCGCCTCGGCCACTGTGCGCCCGATGGTAAGTGTGCCGTGGTTGCGCAGCAGCATGGCGAACTGCGTGCCGAGCGAGGCCGTCAGCCGCGCGCCCTCTTCCGGCGTAAAGGCCAGGCCTTCGTAGTCGTGGTACGCGATGCGCCTGTGGAAGCGCAGCGCGTGCTGCGACAGCGGCAGCAGCCCATGCTTCTGCGCCGACACGGCAATGCCCGCCGTGTTGTGCAGATGGATCACGCAGTGTGCATCGGGCCGTGCGGCGTGCACGGCGGCATGCAGCGCAAAGCCCGTCACGTTCACGGATGGCCGCGTGGCCGCATCGGGCCAATCGCCGACGAGCTGGCCCGCACGGCTGATCTTGACGAGGTTGGACGCGGTGATTTCATCAAACGCCAGGCCGAACGCGTTGATGAGGAAGTGGTCCGGCTCACCCGGCACGGTGGCCGACAGGTGGGTATAGATCAGGTCGTCCCAGCCGTTGAGCGCGGCCAGTCGATAAGCGGCGGCAAGATCGACACGCACGGCGCGCTCGGCCTCGCTGATCTCGCCCCCGGGCACGACAGCGCCGGGGCGCAGGGCAAAAGACATGGGGCTCCTCCGATGGAGGGGCCATTCTAGAACGTGTGCGCCGAACGAGCACCATGCGTGTCGCAACGTGCGCTACAGGCTGCCGATCATCCACGTATGGGCGAGACGCGCTTGACGGCGAGGAACGTTGCCCCACCCACCAGCAGCGAGACCGCCGCCACGGCCAGCGACGTATGGAACCCGCCGGTGGCCGCAAACAGGCGATTTGCCAGCGGCGGCCCGACGATCTGGCCGATGCCGTAAGCCGCCGTCATCAGCCCCATCAGCCGGGGCGCCGCGTGCGGCCACAGGCGGCGCGCCTCGCGCATGGCAAACAGCGTGATCGCCGTGAACGGCAGGCCGAGCAGCGTGCTGGACAGTGCGAGCCCCGCCACCGTCGGCCAGACGATGCTGATGGTCACGGCCACCGCCTGCATGGCATAGGCGCTAGCGAGCAGCGAGCGGTTGTCGCGCGCCAGGCTGATCCGCGTGGAAAGGAACGCGCCGAGCGCCACGCCGGCGCCGAACATCGGCCAGAACAGGTCGGGCCACACCGACCCGGCCGGCAGCACCTTGCGCGCGATCACCGGCAGGAAGGTGGCGGTGATGATGTAGCCGAAACCGGCCAGGCCGTAGGCGAGCGTGACGGCCGCGGTGGGCGCGTCGAGCCCCGGCGACGCGTCCGACGGTGCCGATGGGGGGGCAGCCGCCGCACGTGCTTGTGGCCGGATGGTCGGCCACACCGCCGCCGACAGCAGCGCCGACAGCACGCCGAACGCCATCCAGGCCCAGGTGGCGTGCCAGCCCAGCGCGACCATGCCGCTGGCCATCAGGCCCGGAATGGCAATGCCCAGCCCCGGCCCGCAGAAGATGATGCCGCCCAATGCCGCATGGCCCAGTTCGGTCAGCCGATGCAGGCACCAGCCTGCGGTGAACACGAACACCAGCGCGCTCGCCATGCCGGCTGCAAAGCGCAGCATGAACCACGCCGGCTGGCCTTGCAGCACGCCCATCCCCGCCGTCAGCAGAATCGTTGCCATCAGCCCAATGCGGATCAGCCGTGCCGCATCGCCGCGCACCGCCATGCAGGCCAACGCGCCGATGAAATAGCCGAGATAGTTGCCCGTGGCAAGCCAGCTGCCCTGCGCCAGCGTGACGCTGCCGTCGTGCAGCAGCATCGGCAGGATCGGCGTGAAGGCGAACCGGCCGATGCCCATGGCAACGGACAGTGCCACCATGCCCGCAATGGCGACACGCCAGGCAGACACCCGCGCATCGTGCGCGGCGGACAAGGCAGATGAGGACGGCAGCGTGTGCTCCATGGGGACGCCCGGACGAGGAAATCGGCACGTCATCGTACGCAAGCCAGTCCATCCTGAAAAATGAATTATATTGAACAAACCCATTAGCATTTGAGATACATCATGGACCTGGCCTCGCTCGAGATTTTTCGCACGGTGGTACGCGAAGGCGGTGTGACGCGGGCGGCGCAGCATCTGAACCGCGTGCAGTCGAACGTAACCACGCGCATCCGCCAGCTGGAGACGTCGCTCGGGGTGCAACTGTTCGTGCGCGAGGGCAAGCGCATGGTGCTCACGCCCGCCGGCCAGACGCTGCTGACCTACGCCGACGACATCCTGCGGCTGGCCGCCGAGGCACGGCAGGCCGTGCAGCCGCGCGAACCGCACGGCCGCCTGCGCATCGCCTCAATGGAAAGCACCGCAGCCAGCCGCCTGCCCGCATTGTTGGCCACGTTGCACCAGCGCTGGCCGCGCGTGCAGCTGGAGCTGGTGACGATGACGACGCGCCAGTCCCTCCAGGCGCTCTCCAACTTCGAGGTGGACTGCGCATTCGTGGCGGAAACCGCATGCATGGCGAACACGCGCGCCGCAATGACCACGCTGCCCGCCTTTGCCGAAGAGCTCGTGCTGATCGCGCATCGCGCGCATCCGCCCATCCGCCGCGCCACCGACGTACAAACCCCTGCCCTGCTCGCCTTCGAGCCCGGCTGCGCGTATCGGCAATTGATCGAAGACTGGTTTGCAGCAGACGGCGTGGTGCCCGCACGCGTGCTCGAACTCGGCTCGTACCACGCCATCATCGCGTGCGCGGCAGCGGGGATCGGCGTGGCGCTTGTGCCGCGCTCGGTGCTGGAGCTGTACACGAACGCGCCGGAGATCAGCGTGCACGCGCTGCGCAAACCGGGCCGCGTCGACACCGTGCTTGCCTGGCACCGCGACATGGCCGGGCCCGCCCTGCAGGCGCTCGTGCAGGTGCTGCGCGAGCCGCACGCCGCGGCCGTCGAGCCCGCCACGCAGGCCATCGCTGCCTAAACTGAACTGGACGATGCGCTGAGTCCCACACCGACCGTGCCGCCGGTCCAGCGCAGTCGAGCGCGGCAATGACGACGGAGGCGCCATGCGACCGTCAATGCGGATTCGGCAGTGGACGGCCCGGCTGGCCGTAATGGCCGCTGCCGCCTGGAGCGGCCTTGCCATGGCGGCCGCGCCGGTGGTGGTGCTGCCGCTGACCGGCGCCATCGGCCCGGCCAGCGCGGCGTACGTCATTCACGGCCTGCAGCAGGCGCGTGCACAAGGCGCACAACTCGTGGTGCTGCAAATGGATACGCCGGGCGGGCTCGATGCATCGATGCGGCAGATCATCCAGGCGATCCTCGCCTCGCCGGTGCCGGTGGCGGGCTATGTGGCGCCCGGTGGGGCGCGGGCGGCCAGTGCGGGCACATACATCCTCTATGCCTGCCATGTCGCGGCGATGGCGCCTGCCACCAATCTCGGGGCCGCATCGCCAGTGGCCATCGGCATCGGCGGACATGCGCCCAGCCCCGGCGATGCCGCGAAGCCGTCCAGCGCGCCGTCTGCCGCTGCGGGCAACGAAGACACCCTTGCCCGCAAGCAGATGCACGATGCCGCCGCGTACATCCGCGGGCTGGCACAGCTGCGCGGCCGCAACGCCGACTGGGCGGAACGTGCCGTGCGCGAAGCCGTGAGCCTGGACGCGCCCGAGGCGGCCAGCCAGCACGTCATCGACCTCATCGGCAGCGACATACCCGACCTGCTCAGGCAGGTGGACGGCCGCGCGCTGCACACATCGGCGGGCCTCGTGACCCTGCATACCGCCGGCGCGCAGACCGTCACGCTGGAGCCCGACTGGCGCAACCGGTTTCTCGGCGTCATCACCGACCCGAGCCTCGCGCTGTTGCTGCTGACGGTGGGCGTGTACGCGCTGATCTTTGAATTCTCGACGCCGGGCATGGTGGTGCCGGGCATTCTCGGCGCGGTGTGCATCGTGGTGGCGCTGTACGGCTTGCAGATGCTGCCGATCAGCTATGCGGGACTGGCGCTGATTGCGCTCGGGCTCGGCTGCATGGTGGCCGAGGCGTTCCTGCCGACGTTCGGCGCGCTCGGCGTGGGCGGCATCGTTGCGTTCGTGCTCGGCGCCGTCATGTTGATCGACACGCAGACGCCCGGCTTTGGCGTGCCGCTGCCGTTGATCGTGTCGACGGCGCTGGTGAGCCTGGCGGTGATCCTGTTGCTCTCCAGCATGGCGATGCGCGCGCGGCGGCAGCCGAGCGTGGCTGGTGGCGACACGCTCATCGGCATGACCGGCGAATTGCTGGAACTGGACCCGACCGACCCCGACGACCCCGCCGCCGGCTGGGCACAGGTGCGCGGCGAACGCTGGCGCGTGCATTGCGATGGGCCCGTGGCGCGCGGCGACCGCATCCGCGTGACGGCGCGGCACGGCCTGACCCTCGACGTGGTGCCGGCGTCATCCTAAGGAGACGAACATGATCTACGGATTCTTCAGCGCGGGCGGCCTGATCTTTCTGGTCGTGCTGCTGGTGATCTCGTCGTTCCGGGTGCTGCGCGAATACGAGCGCGGCGTGGTGTTCATGCTCGGCCGGTTCTGGCGCGTGAAGGGGCCGGGGCTGGTGCTGATCATCCCGGCGGTGCAGCAGATGGTGCGCGTGGACTTGCGCACCGTGGTGATGGACGTGCCGCCGCAGGATGTGATCTCGCACGACAACGTGTCGGTCAAGGTCAACGCGGTGGTGTACTTCCGCGTGGTCGACCCCGAGCGCGCGATCATCCAGGTGGCGAACTTCCTGGAGGCCACGAGCCAGCTTGCGCAGACCACGCTGCGGGCGATTCTCGGCAAGCACGAGCTGGACGAGATGCTCGCAGAGCGCGAGAAGCTCAACCTTGACATCCAGAAGGTGCTCGATATCCAGACCGATCCGTGGGGCATCAAGATTGCCAACGTCGAGATCAAGCATGTGGATCTGAATGAATCGATGATCCGGGCGATTGCACGGCAGGCCGAGGCGGAGCGTGAACGGCGCGCGAAGGTCATTCACGCGGAAGGCGAGCTGCAGGCGTCCGAGAAATTGCTGGAGGCGGCGCGGATGCTGGCGCAGCAGCCTGAGGCGATCCAGCTGCGGTATCTGCAGACGTTGACGCAGATTGCCGGGGACAAGACGTCGACGATTGTGTTTCCGTTGCCGATGGATGTGTTGGGGGCGGTGAGGAAGGGGTAGGGCTTGGAGAAATCTCTCCCTCACAGGTCGATCTTCATGCCTAGCTTGAACACCCGCGGCGCGCCCATCGAGAGGCGGTTGTTGCCGGCGCCTGCCCAGTAGCGCTTGCCGGTGAGGTTGTCGACGTTGAATTGCAGCGTGGTGCGCTTGCCCGAAATGCGCGTGACGTATCGCACGCCGGCCGAAAAGAGCGTGGTGCCGCCAAGCTCGGCCTGGTTGGCGTCGTTCACGGGACGTGGCCCGAGGTAGTACGCGCCGGCGTTGAGCGACACCGAGCGCAGCATCGGCAGCGTGTACTCGGCGAACAGGCTGGCGGTGCTGCGCGGCGTGTTCTCGGGCGTCTTGCCGTCGAGGCCGTTGCCGACGCCGCGGAACGTGGCGTCGGTCCAGCCGGCGGACGCCAGCAACGAGAGGTCGTTCGTCACGCGGCCCTGCGCGGTCAGTTCGACGCCGCGGATGCGCTCGCGGCCGTCCTGCACGAAGACGTTGGCATCGTTCGTGTACGCGGCGGCGCGATCGATGTCATACACGGCGGCCGCAAGCTGCGTGCCGGTTGGCGTTTCGTAGCGCACGCCAACTTCCTTCTGTTCGCTCAAGGCCGGCGGCATGGCCACGTTGGCGTTGACGGCCGTGTTGGGCGCGCGCTGGCCCGCCTCCAGACCTTGCGCGTACGACGCATAGGCCGACAGCGTGGGCGTGAACCTGTAGATGATCGCGCCCAGCGGCGTGGTCTTGCTGGCCTCGTAGCGGTTTGGCACCTGCTCGCTGGTGTAGCGCGTGTACCGCAGGCCGGCGATCACCTGCCAGTGCTGCGAAAGCGTCATGCGGTCCATCGCGTAGATGCCCGTGTCGACGGCACGCTGTTCGGCCGTGAACCCGGTGCCGGTGGTCGGCAGCCAGCCGAGGTCGATCGGGTTGTACAGGTTCTGCGCACCGGAGAACCGGTCGGAGTACACCGCCGCCTGCCGCATGTCCGATCGCGCCACGCCGAAGGTCAGGTCGTGCGTGATCCAGCCCGTCTTCTCGGTGCCGTTGATGTCGGCACGCACATGGCTCGTGTTCCAGCGGCCGTTCTGACGTTGTCCGCTCACCGTGCCCGCGCCCGTCGCCGGATTGCTCAGGCGGAATTCCGAAAACGCCCGCGAGCGCGCCGTCTCCGACATGCCGCCCTCCACCGTCAGCAGCCACGCATCGCTGAGTGCGTAGTCGGCCCGCAGCAGCGCGTTGGTGTTGTTGCCGTCAAAGTCGGCCCAACCCGGAGCGATGCGCCTGGTCGGGTCCGGCATGGCCGGTAGCGTGATGACGCCATTGCGTGCTGCGGGCAGCGTCACCACGGATTGCTCGGTGATGGCCTTGCGCGAATATTCGACGTCGGCCTTCAGGCTCAGGCGGCTGTTGACCTTCCAGTCGAACGCCATGGCCGCCAGCTGCCGCGTCCCGTCGATGCCGCTGGTGGGCGATTGCAGCGAACCACCTGCGGCGTTGAAGCGGATGCCGTATTGGTTGTCTTCACCAAAGCGGCGGCCCACGTCGACGGTGCCGATGGCCGTGCCGTTGCTGTCGAACTGCACGCCCAGCGTGGTGACGGGCGTGTTGCCCGCGCGCTTGGTCACCAGGTTCACGACGCCGCCCGGCGTGGTGTAGCCGTAATACAGCGCCGACACACCCTTGAGCACCTCCACGCGCTCCTTGTCCTCGAGCGGGATGGCGGTCAGCGCGGGAATCGGCATGGAACCGTTGAAGCGGAAGTTGGTGCGGTTCTCCATCGTCACGCCCCGGATGGCGAGGTTGTCGAACGTCTCGCCGGAAAGCTGCTGGCGCGTGACGCCTGCCGTATTGCGCAGCGCGTCGTACAGCGACGTGTCTTGCTGCGCGTCGAGCGCCTCCCGCGTGACGACGTTGACGGTGGCCGGGATGTCACGCAATGCCATGCCGCGGAATGCACCCACCTCTGCCGTGCTGGCTGCAAAGCCGCGCTGGCTGCGCGCGGTCACTGTGGTTTCGTCCAGGTCGATCTTTGCCTGGGTGGCAGGGTGGGTTTCGTCGGCGTGGGCCAACGTGGACGCGGCAAGAGGCATGGCGGCGAGCGCGCAGGACAACGCGCGGGCCGTGAGACGACGGGTCATCGCGGACACAGGATTCGAGCAGGATTGACGGAACCGGACGCCCCGGGAACGGCGGCGGAGGACAAAAAAACGCGCCGCAACAGCAAGTGCGGCGCGTCGTCCGTCGGCTGGCAGGTCAGCACCCGCTGGCTCGCCCGGCAACAGCGATGGCCAGCGATCAGGCCAGATGCCCGCTGCCGCCCATCAATTGAGAATGATTATCATTATACGTTTTGAAATCCCGTGTAAGCAACCATCAATTCGAAGGCACCCCCTGCTTCCACTGCGGCCAGCGCTGCACGATATCGTCGAGCAACGGCTTGGCCGCGTTGACGAGGTTGTGCGTGGCCGGCACGAAGCCGCCCTGCTGCGCGTAGTTGATCAAGCCGTCGGAGGCGCTCTGGCCGTCGTACGGACGGTCAAAGTCCGAGCCCGCACGCAGCAGCGCCACGCGGCTGAAGTCGATCTTGCCGGCACGGGCGCCACGTGTAAGGACTTCGAGCGTGGCGTTGTCTTCCTGTGCGGTGGTGCAGTAAGTGCCCTTGTTGTCGGTCATGGTCTTCACCCAGTCACGCGCGCGTTGGCCCAGGTTGCGGCCGGCCCACCAGGTATCGGCGGAAGCCACATCGCACTGGATGACGCCGGGCGGCTGGTTGGCCGGGGCATACGCGAAGTTCTTGCGGAAGGCGATGGCCTCGGGGCTGTCTTCCAGCGTGGCCGATTTCGACAGCGTGTACGCCTTCTGCAGCAGCGTCTCGTTGAGCTGGAACACCTCGGTGCGGTAGTCCATCGGCGGCTTCTGACCGGGGCCCTTGGTGCCGATGCCGAAGTAGCCATACGGCCAGGCGGCCGGCATCTCGCGCGCATCGATCTCATGCGAGAGGCCGTAGTCCACCGCATAGCGCGCCCACGCCACAGACCCGACCGTGCCCTGGGCAGGATCGATGCCGGCAATGCCGGCAATCACGAAGTACGTGTGCGTCAGGTCCAGTTTGCTGCGATAGAGCAGCGCCGAGAGCGTCGCCGCCGCATTGGCGTAGCCCATCCCCGTGGTGATCTGGCAGATGCCGTCGTAGTTGCACAGCATGTTCGGCGCGTCGGGCGACAGGCCGGAGATGTAGACCTTCTCCTTCAGGTCATAACGGTCGATGAAGGGTTGCGCTTCTCCCTGGAACATGTTGATGACGATGACCTTCACGCCGTCGTACGCACAGCTGTTCAAGGTCAGTGCTGCCGCGCCTGCGGCGAGCAACGTGGCGAGGGATCGCATTGGCGTTTTGCGTGGGGAATCGATCATGGCGAGGGCACTCCGTGTTTCCACACGCTCCAGCGCGTGACGATCTCATTGACCAGCGGGCCGCCCGCCAGGTACAGGTTGTTGAGCGACGGCACAAACCCGCCCGAGTTGCTGTTGACCAGCGAGTCGTACGGCGTCTGCCCCGGATATGGCCGATCGAAGTTCGATGCGGTGCGCAGCACGGCCACGCGCTGCAGGTCGAGCAGGCCCGCCTTCGCGCCGCGCGTGAGCGCTTCAAACGTGGCGTTGTCTTCCTGCTGCGTGGTGCAGTACGTGCCCTGCCCGTCCGTCAGCAGCTTGACCCAGGCGGCCTCGCGCTCGCCGAGCCTGGCGCCGTGCCAGTACGTATTGCCGGCAGCGGTGTCGCATTGCACGACCGAAGGCGGCTGGTTGGCCGGTGCGCTCGGGTAGTTGGCCCGGTACGCACGCGCCGTTGCGTTGTCGTCCAGCACCACGCCCCGCGAGAGCGCCAGCGCCTTCTGCAGCAGCGCCTCGTTGACGCGAAAGACCTCGGTCTTGTAGTCCAGCGGCGGCTTCTGCCCCGGGCCCTGCGTGTTGATGCCGATGAAGCCATTCGGCCAGTTGCCGGGAATCTCACGCGCGTCGATCTCCCAGGCGAGATCGCTGTCGACGAGGAAGCGCGCCCATGCGGCCGATCCCAATGTGCCCTGCGACGGGTCGATGCCGGCAATGCCCGCCACCAGGAAATACGTGCGCTGCAAGTCGAACTTGCCGCTGTAGATCAGCGCCGACACCGATGACGCCGCATTCGCCTTGCCCATGCCGGTGGTGAGCTGGCACACGTCGTTGGCGTTGCAATGCACGTTCGGGTAGTCGATCGACAGACCGGGCACCGGCACCTCCTGCGTGAGGCCCAGCTTGTCGATCCACGGCTGCGCCTCGGGCGCGAACATGCTGATGATCAGCACCTTGAGCTTGCGTGCGTGCGACTCGGGCGCGAGCTGCGCCACGGGCTGCGTCGACGCGCCGATGCCGGCCGCCACCAACGCGCCGGCAGCGATGGTCTTGAGCAATCGTTTGCCAAGCCGCCCGACTAATCGCTGCGGTCGCTGCGGCGGCTGGGCGTCGACCTTGTCAGATAGAGCGCTCATGGTTCTCCTCGGATTTGGGGATGGGGATACGACGTGCACTGCGGGGAACAGCGCCGGCGACCGATGCAAGTTGCCTGCCAGGCGAACGGACCGGTCACGCTTCCCCGGTATAGGCGATGGCGCAGCCACCCTCCAGCCTGCCCCAAACGTGGGCTTGTCCTGCGGGCCCGGACAAGCGGCCATACCCGTGCATGGCGCACGGAATCCGTCCCCAAAACAAAACGGCGCGCGCCCCGTCGGTCGGGAACGCGCGCCGTTCAGCGCATCACGTTGAAAGCGTTACATCACACTTTCTGCTGCACCCACGCAGCCACGCCGGCCAGCGCCTGCGGCAGCTTCTCGGGCTCGGTACCACCAGCCTGCGCCATGTCGGGGCGGCCGCCGCCCTTGCCGCCGACCTGCTGGGCGACAAAGTTGACCAACTCGCCGGCCTTGACCTTGGCGGTGGCGTCGGCCGTCACACCGGCGATCAGCGCGACCTTGCCGTCGCTCACGCTGCCCAGCACGATGGCCGCGCTCTGCAGCTTGTCCTTGAGCTTGTCCATGGTCTCGCGCAGCGTCTTGGCATCGGCGCCGTCGAGCTTCGCGGCCAGCACCTTGATGCCCGCCACGTCCACGGCCTGGCTGACGAGCTCATCGCCCTGGCTTGCGGCGAGCTTGGACTTCAGCCGCTCGAGTTCCTTTTCCAGCGACTTCACCTGGTCCTGCACCTGCACGATGCGTTGTGTCAGTTCCGCCGGCTGGGCGCGCAGCGCAGCCGCGGCTTCGTTGACGCGGTCGTCCAGCGTCTGCAGGTAGTGCAGCACGTTGTCGCCGGTGATGGCTTCCACGCGGCGGATGCCCGCTGCCACGCCCGACTCGCTCACGATCTTGAACAGGCCGATGTCGCCGGTGCGCGCCACGTGGGTGCCGCCGCACAGTTCCTTCGACGAGCCGATCGACAGCACACGCACCTCGTCGCCGTACTTCTCGCCGAACAGCGCCATGGCGCCGCTCTTGACCGCGTCGTCAAAGCCCATCATCTGGGCGGCGGTGGGCGCGTTGGCGAAGATCTCGGCATTGACGCGCGCTTCCACCTCGCGGATCTGCAGCGGCGTCATCGGTGCGTTGTGCGAGAAGTCGAAGCGCGTCTTGTCGGCATCGACCAGCGAGCCCTTCTGCTGCACGTGCGGGCCCAGCACTTCGCGCAGGGCCTTGTGCATCAGGTGGGTCGCGGAGTGGTTGCGCATGGTGCGCGCACGGCGCACGGCGTCCACTTCGGCCGCGACCGCATCGCCAACCTTCAGCACGCCGGTGCGCAGCGTGCCGTGGTGGCCGAACACGTCCGGCAGCACCTTCTGCGTGTCGGCCACGTCAAACCAGACGGTGGCAGCCTTGAGCGTGCCCTGGTCGCCAACCTGGCCGCCCGACTCGGCGTAGAACGGGGTGTGGTCCAGCACCACCACGCCGGTCTGGCCCGGCTGCATGGCATCGACCGACGCGCCGTCGACGAACAGCGCCGTCACGCGGGCTGTCTCGCTCACGAGCTGCTCGTAGCCGTGGAACGTGGTCTTGTCGCCGGTGTAGTCGAGCGTGCCGGCGGCCATCTTGAACTTGCCGGCCGCACGCGCCTGCTCGCGCTGGCGGTTCATGGCGGCATCAAAGGCGGCTTCGTCGACGATGACGTCGTTCTCGCGGCAGACGTCCTGCGTGAGGTCCAGCGGGAAACCGTAGGTGTCGTGCAGCTTGAAGGCGAGTTCGCCGTCGAGCATCTTGCCGCCAGACGTCTTCAATTCGCCCAGCGCGGCGTCGAGGATCGACATGCCGTGCTCGATGGTTTCGAAGAAGCGCGTTTCTTCGGTGCGCAGCACTTCGACCACGCGGTCGCGCGCGTCGCGCAGCTCCGGATACGCCTCGCCCATCTGCGCCACGAGGTCGTCCACCAGCTTGTGGAAGAACGGCGTGCGGCAGCCGAGCTTGTAGCCGTGGCGGATGGCGCGCCGGATGATCCGGCGCAGCACGTAGCCGCGGCCTTCGTTGCCCGGGATCACGCCGTCGACGATCAGGAACGAGCACGCGCGGATGTGGTCGGCAATCACGCGCAGCGAGTTGTTGGCCAGGTCCTTGGTGTTCGTCTCACGTGCGGCAGCGGCGATGAGCGCCTGGAACAGGTCGATCTCGTAGTTGCTGTGCACGTGCTGCAGGATGGCGGCCAGGCGCTCCAGGCCCATGCCGGTATCCACGCACGGGGCGGGCAGCGGCGTGAGCGTGTATTCGCCGGTGGCCGGATCGAGCTGGCGATCGAACTGCATGAACACGTTGTTCCAGATCTCGATGTAGCGGTCGCCGTCGGCTTCCGGGCTTCCCGGGGGGCCGCCCCACACGTCCGGGCCGTGGTCGTAGAAGATTTCCGAGCACGGACCGCATGGGCCGGTTTCGGCCATCTGCCAGAAGTTGTCGGAGGCATACGGCGCGCCCTTGTTGTCGCCGATGCGCACGACACGCTCGGGCGGCAGGCCGATGACCTTGGTCCAGATGTCGTAGGCCTCGTCGTCGGTCTGGTAGACGGTGGCCCACAGCTTCTCGGCCGGCAGCTTGTATTCCTGCGTCAGCAGCTCCCACGCCCACACGAGTGCGTCGCGCTTGAAGTAGTCGCCAAACGACCAGTTCCCGAGCATTTCGAAGAACGTGTGGTGGCGCGCCGTGTAGCCGACGTTTTCCAGGTCGTTGTGCTTGCCGCCGGCGCGCAGGCAGCGCTGCACGGAGGCCGCGCGCACGTACGGGCGCTTGTCGGTGCCGAGGAAGACGTCCTTGAACTGCACCATGCCGGAGTTGGTGAACAGCAGCGTCGGGTCGTTGCCCGGCACCAGCGGCGAGGAACGCACCACGGTGTGGCCCTTGCCCTCAAAGAAGGTCAGGAATTTTTGGCGGATATCGGAGGCTTTCATGTCGCGGGGTGCCGGAGTCAGCATTGCGCCCGGGGCGAGGCCCGGAAGCGCTGTTGGATCAGTGCAAACCGTTGATTATACGGGGTTCACGCCACTTTTACGTCCATTGGTCGCAGGGGGCTGGGGTGACGTGGAAGGCTGGTGTACAGTCCATGCGTTCCAATTGTGTCGATTCGTCAATCCATGGGTGCTCTGAGCCATCTCCGTGTTCTTGACCTGACCCGCGTGCTGGCCGGCCCCTGGTGCGCGCAAAACCTCGCCGATTTCGGCGCCGACGTCATCAAGGTGGAGCGCCCCGGGGCCGGCGACGACACCCGCACCTGGGGACCGCCCTGGCTCAAGGACGAGGCCGGCCGCGACACCGCCGAAGCCGCCTACTACCTGGCTGCCAACCGCAACAAGCGCTCGATCACCGTCGACATCAGCACGCCGGAGGGGCAGGACATCGTCCGCAAGCTCGCGGCGCACGCCGATGTGGTGCTGGAGAACTACAAGGTCGGCCAGCTCCGTAAATACGGGCTGGACTACGAATCCCTCAAGGCCGTCAAGCCGGACCTCATCTACTGCTCGATCACCGGCTTCGGCCAGACCGGCCCCTACGCCGCGCGCGCCGGCTACGACTTCATCGTGCAAGGCATGGGCGGTTTCATGAGCCTGACCGGCGAGCGCGACGACCTGCCCGGCGGCGGCCCGCAGAAGGCCGGCGTTGCCATTTCCGACCTGATGACCGGGATGTATGCCACCGTGGCCGTGCTGGCCGCACTCGCGCATCGGGACCGCACCGGCGAGGGCCAGTACATCGACATGGCGCTGCTCGACGTGCAGGTCGCCATGCTGGCCAACATGAACACCAATTACCTGGCGAGCGGGCAGGCGCCCAAGCGCTGGGGCAATGCACATCCGAACATCGTGCCTTACCAGACCTTCCAGACGGCCGACGGCTGGATCATCGTGGCGGTTGGCAACGACGGCCAGTTCCGCCGCTTCGTGGAAGCCGGCGGCATGGCCGAACTGGCGGATGACCCGCGCTTTGCCACCAACCCGCAGCGCGTCGCCAACCGCGACGCGCTGGTGCCGATCCTGGCGGAGATGGTCAAGCGTTTCGGCAAGACGGCGTGGATCGGCAAGCTCGAAGCCGCCGGCGTGCCGTGCGGACCGATCAACAACCTCGACGAGGTCTTCGACAATGAACAGGTGCAGGCGCGCGGCCTGCGTGTCGATCTGCCCCACCCGAGCGCCGGCACCGTCAAGCTGGTCGGCAGCCCCGTCAAGATGAGCGCGACGCCGCCGAAGGCCGCAAGCCATCCGCCGCTGCTGGGCGAACACACCGATGCCGTGCTGCGCGACGTGCTCGATCTGAGCGCCGAGCAGATCGCGTCGCTCCGAGACCGCGGCGTGATCTAGCTGCTTCATCGCCAAACCGTTTCCCCACCCTCACGAGGTCAACATGTGGTCCGATGCGTTGCTGGCTTATCTGCATTACATCTCGATCTTCACGCTGATCGTCTTCATCACCGCCGAAGCGGTGGTGCTGCGGCCCGGCATGACGCCGGAAATCCGCAATCGCCTCGCGCGCTATGACGCGGTGTACGGTGCCGCTGCGATAGCCGTGCTGGTGACCGGCCTGCTGCGCGTGTTCTACGGCGCCAAGGGGTACGCGTTCTACGTCCATAACCCTGTGTTCCACATCAAGGTGGGTCTGTTCATCCTGGTGGGGCTACTGTCCATCATGCCGACCGTGACCATCCTGCGCTGGAAGAAGCAAGCCAAGACGCTGCCCGATTTCGTGCCCACGCCGGCCGAGATTGCCAAGACGCGCCGCTGGGTCATGATCGAATCGCACCTCATCGTGTTCATCCCGCTGGCGGCGGTGCTGATGGCGCGCGGCATCGGCATCTAGATCGCGCGGGCTGAGCTCGAACGTTGTACGGCCCCCAATCCAACGCTAGGGACAAACCCTGAACCGTTTGCGGGCGCACCGCGCCAGTGCGTCGATGCGCCCGCTGCCCCTACTGCAAGGTGCTTGAAAGCCGGTCTGCTTAGCGTGCAAACTTGGTCGCCAACAAGGCGGCCCGCCACTCCAGGCGCAGCGCGCCCATACGAGGAGACCACTCTTGCAGAACGATCCACAAGATCGTCCGGTGATCCGCAGTCACCAGGACTTTGCATCGGGCATCATGTTCATCGTCGCTGGCGCGGCGTTCGCCATCCTGGCGCGCAGCTACCGCATGGGCACCGCGAGCAGCATGGGACCCGGCTATTTCCCCTTCTGGCTTGGCATCGTGCTCGTGGCGCTGGGCGTTGTGGTGCTGCTGCAGTCGCTGTCGCGCAAGGGCGTGGCCGACCGCATCCCGCGCTGGGATATCAAGACGCTGCTGTGGATCCTTGGCTCGGTGGTCCTGTTCGGGCTGCTGCTGCAGCCGCTTGGGCTGGTGCTTTCGCTGGTGGTGCTGGTGCTGGTCTCGAGCATGGCAAGCCATGAATTCTCTTGGAAGGGCGCCGTCGGTACGGCCATCGTCATGGTGCTGATGAGCCTGGCGGCATTCGTGTATGGGCTCAAGCTGCAGTTCCCGGTGTGGCCCGCCTTCATCGGCAATTGAGGAGCACGACATGGACCTCTTTGCCAATCTCGCGCTCGGCTTCTCCACCGCGCTGTCCATCCAGAACCTCGTCTACGCGTTCATCGGCTGCGTGCTCGGTACGCTGATCGGCGTGCTGCCGGGCCTCGGCCCCATCGCGACGATTGCGATGCTGCTGCCGGCCACGTACGCGCTGCCGCCGGTGGCCGCGCTGATCATGCTCGCGGGCATCTACTACGGTGCGCAATACGGCGGCTCGACCACGGCCATCCTCGTCAACCTGCCGGGCGAATCGTCGTCGGTAGTCACCACCATCGACGGCTACCAGATGGCGCGACGCGGGCGCGCGGGCGTGGCGCTCGCTACCGCCGGCCTCGGCTCGTTCTTCGCCGGCTGCGTGGCCACGCTCGTGCTGGCCGCGTTTGCCACCCCACTGTCGGAATTCGCGTTCAACTTTGGGCCGGCCGAGTATTTCTCCCTGATGGTGCTCGGGCTGATCGGCGCGGTGGTGCTGGCCTCCGGCTCGCTCGTCAAGGCCATTGCGATGATCGTGCTCGGGCTGCTGCTGGGCCTCGTCGGCACCGATGTGAACTCAGGCACCGCGCGTTATTCATTCGACGTGCCGGAGCTGGCCGACGGGCTGAACTTCGTGTCGGTGGCGATGGGCGTGTTCGGCTTTGCCGAGATCATCGCCAACCTCGAACAGAAGGAACACCGCGAAACCTTCGTCGAGCACGTCCGCAACCTGTGGCCCAGCCGCGAAGACTTCAAGCGGATGATCCCGGCGGTGCTGCGCGGCACGGCGCTCGGCTCGGTGCTGGGCATCCTGCCGGGCGGCGGTGCGACGCTGGCGTCGTTCGCGTCGTACTCGCTGGAGAAGAAGACCTCGAAGTATTCGAGCGAATTCGGCAGGGGCGCCATCGAGGGCGTGGCCGGCCCCGAATCAGCCAACAACGCCGCGGCGCAGACGTCGTTCATTCCGCTGCTCACGCTCGGCATTCCGCCCAACGCCGTGATGGCGCTGATGGTCGGCGCAATGACGATCCACAATATCCAGCCCGGCCCGCAGGTGATGACCAGCAACCCCGCGCTGTTCTGGGGCCTGATCGCCTCGATGTGGATCGGCAACCTGATGCTGATCGTGCTGAACCTGCCGATGATCGGCGTGTGGGTGCGGCTGCTGAAGGTGCCGTATCGCTTCCTGTATCCGGCCATCCTGGTGTTCTGCTGCATCGGCGTGTATTCGGTGTCGAACACGACGTTCGATATCTTCCAGACGGCGCTCTTCGGCCTGATCGGCTACATGTTCGTCAAGCTGCGCTGCGAACCGGCGCCGATGCTGCTCGGCTTCGTGCTCGGGCCGATGATGGAAGAGAACTTCCGCCGCGCGCTGCTGCTCTCGCGCGGGGATTTCTCCACCTTCGTCACGCGGCCGCTGTCGCTCGGGCTGCTGATTGCGGCGGCCGTGCTGGTGCTGCTCGTGGCCATGCCGGCCATCAGCAAGAAGCGCGAGGAGGCGTTCCAGGAGGAATAGCCCGGCCGCATGCTGCGTCGCACACTACAGAACCGGAGGCCTGCCCTCCGGCTTTTTGTTTGCGGGCGCGGCGCCGCAGCATTAGAGCCAAACCTCCACTTCGGTTGACGTTGGATGGCGCGCCTCGGATAACGGAGGGCGATCGGCCCGCAGAGGCCGGCCACAGTCCAATGTCCAGGAGACAAACCGTATGTCAAAGCCTTCCCCGCTCCGCGCCGTGCGCGGGTTTCTGCGCACGCACGCCGCAGCCGCCGTCGTGGCCGCCTCCACCGTCACCATCGCGGCATTCGCGCCGGCACGGGCCGCAAGCACCTATGCAGCCACCAAGTACCCGATCGTGCTGGTGCACGGACTGTCGGGCACCGACAAGTTCCTCGGCACGGTCGACTACTGGTACCAGATTCCCGAAGACCTGCGCGCCAACGGGGCCACGGTGTACGTGGCCAACGTCTCGGCCTTCAATGACGAAACGGTGCGCGGCGAGCAGCTGGTCAGCCAGATCCGCAGCGTGCTCGCCACCACCGGCGCCGCCAAGGTCAACCTGATCGGCCACAGCCAGGGCGGGCTGACTTCTCGCTACGCGGCCGCTGTCATTCCTGACAAGGTGGCCTCTGTCACGACCATCGGCACACCGCACAAGGGCTCCGAGTTTGCCGACTTTGTCGAGAGCGCGCCCGATCCGCTCAAGGCGCTGCTCAACATCGGCGCCGACCTTGCCGGCACCGTGCTCTCGTGGTTCAACGGCAACAGCAATCCGCAGGACGGCTATGCCGCGCTGCGCATCCTGTCGACCGCCGGGGCGGCGGACTTCAACACCGCCTTCCCGAGCGCCGGGCTGGCCAGCGGCTGCAACACCGGCAGCAGCACCGATGTGCGCAACGGCAACGTGCAGAAGCTCTATTCGTGGACGGGCCGCTCGACAGCCACCAACATCCTGGATCTGTTCGATCCGGCGCTCGTCTTTACCGGCACGGTCATGCAGGCGCGCGGGTCCGGCACCAACGATGGGCTCGTCTCGGTGTGCAGCGCGAAGTTCGGGCAAGTGCTGTCCACCGACTACGCGTGGAACCACCTCGACGAGGTCAACCAGTTGCTCGGGCTGATCGGCCCGTTCGCGGCGGACCCCGTTGCCGTGATCCGCACGCAGGCCAACCGGCTCAAGACGGCCGGTCTGTAAGGGCCACCCATGAAGACCCCCCCGTCGCCCATGCAGCCGATGACGTTTGTGGCGGCCGTGCTCGTTGCGGTGGCGACGGCGGGCGGGGTCTACTGGTGGCATGCGCGGGAGGCTGCGCCCGCAGTGGCACCGGAACCGCCCCGCCCCACCGCAGGCGCCTTCATCGGCAGCATCAACGCCACGCCAGCGCAAGAGGCGGCCGCCAACCCGCCGACGGAGCTGGCCGACACGCAGGTGCCGGATGGGCTGCGCGTCGATACGCACGGCCACCTCATCGTCGAGGCCGCCAACCGGCAAGTGTTCGACTACTTTCTCGACGTGCCGGCCTCGCTGCCTGACGCGCAGCGCGTGGCGATGGCGCAGGCGCATCTGCGTGCCAAGCTGGTATCGCCCGCGCTGGCGCAGGCGCAGGCGCTGTTGCAGCGCTATCTGGCGTATCGCCAAGCCCTCGCGGCGCAAGGCGGTGGCGGCCGCAACAAGCCCACCGTCGACCAGCTTCAGCAGCGCCCCGACATGATGGCCACGTTGCGCCAGCAACTGGCCGCGCGTGCCGAACTGCGGCGCCAGGTGCTCGGCGCCGACGTCGCGCAGGCCTGGTACGGCGATCAAGACGCCATTGACGCCGCTGAACTGGACCGCCTGGCCGTGATGAGCGATGCATCGCTGTCGCCCGAACAGCGCGCCGCCCGGCTGGCCGCCATCGAAGCCGGGCTGCCGCCCGCCGTGCAGCAAGCCCGGCGCGAGGCCTCGGCCCCGATCAAGCTCGCCAGCGCGATGGACGCGTGGATCCGGCAAGGCCTCACCGACGCGCAGATCCGCCAGCAATTGGCGGCGCAGGGCGTGGACGGCATCGTGGCCGACCGCCTCATCCGCGGCAACCGCGAAGAAGCCGATTGGCGCAGCCGCTACGACGCCTACGCCCGCGAGCGCGACCGCATCAGCCACGCGCCCGGCCTCGCCGAAGCGGACCGCACCGCGCAGATCACCCAACTGCGCGCACAGACCTTTGCCGCGCCCAATGAGCTGCTGCGCGCACAAGCGCTCGACGGCTTGGCGCAGCGCAAATAGGCCGGACCCGGCGCAGACGGCCGGGCACGGTAAAATCACGGGATTGCCGAATCACGCACTCCCATGAGCCAAGACAACGCCAGCGGCGCGGGCATCTCCGCCGCATCCACGTCCAACTTCCTGCGCCAGATCATCGAGGGCGACCTCGCCCAGGGCACCTACGCCGGCCGCAAGGACGCCGCAGGCCAACCGATCCCGCCCGTGGTGACGCGCTTTCCGCCCGAGCCCAACGGCTACCTGCACATCGGCCACGCCAAGAGCATCTGGGTGAACTTCGGCCTCGCCAAGGAATACGGCGGCCGCTGCCACCTGCGGTTTGACGACACGAACCCCGTCAAGGAAGACACCGAGTACGTCGATTCGATCATCGACGCCGTGCACTGGCTCGGCTATTCATGGAACGACGCCGGCGGCGAACACCTGTACTACGCGAGCGACTATTTCGAGCAGCTCTACGGCTTTGCCGAGGTGCTGATCCAGCGCGGCGTGGCCTACGTCGACAGCCAGAGCGCCGAGCAGATCGCCGCGAACCGGGGCGACTTCACCAAGCCCGGCACGCCGTCGCCGTTCCGCGACCGCTCGGTGGACGAGAACCTCGCGCTGTTCCGCGACATGCGGGCCGGCAAGTACAAGGACGGCGAGCATGTGCTGCGCGCCAAGATCGACATGGCCGCGCCGAACATCGTGATGCGCGATCCGGTGCTGTACCGCATCCGCCATGCGCATCACCATCGCACCGGCGACGCGTGGTGCATCTACCCGATGTACGACTTCACGCATTGCATTTCCGATGCGCTGGAGAACATCACGCATTCGCTGTGCACGCTGGAGTTCGAGAACAACCGCCCGCTGTACGACTGGGTGCTCGACCACCTGCGCGACGCCGGCGTGTTGCCCAGGACGCTGCCGCACCAGTACGAGTTCGCGCGCCTGCACCTGACGTACGCCATCACCAGCAAGCGAAAGCTGCTGCAGCTGGTGACCGAAAAGCGCGTCGACGGCTGGGACGACCCGCGCATGCCCACACTGGTGGGCATCCGCCGCCGCGGCTATACGCCCGAATCGATCCAGCTGTTCTGCGAGCGCGTGGGCGTGTCCAAGGCCGACAGCTGGATCGACATGAGCATCCTCGAGGCCGCCGTGCGCGACGACCTCGATGCCCGTGCGCCGCGCTCTGTGGCGGTGCTGGACCCGGTCAAGCTCATCCTCGACAACGTGCCGGCCGACTTCAACGAGCCGTGCTCCGCGCCCGTGCACCCGAAGCAGCCGGAACTCGGCCGGCGTGAGTTCCCGCTCACGCGCGAGCTGTGGATCGAGCGCGAAGACTTCACCGAGACGCCGCCCAAGGGCTACTTCCGGCTGTTCCCGGGCAACAAGGTGCGCCTGCGCTACGGCTACGTGATCGAATGCACCGGCTGCGACAAGGATGCCGCCGGGAACGTCACCGCCGTGCACGCCAACATCATTCCGGATACCAAGAGTGGCACGCCGGGTGCTGACAGCGTCAAGGTGAAGGGCAACATCCACTGGGTGAGCGCGGCGCATGCGCTGCAAGCCGAGGTGCGCCTGTACGACCGCCTGTTTAACGACCCGCAGCCGGATTCGGGCGACAAGAACTTCCTGGATGCGCTCAACCCGGACTCCAAGAAGGTCGTCACCGCATACCTGGAGCCCACGCTGGCTGCCGCCCGCCCGGAAGACCGCTTCCAGTTCGAGCGCCACGGCTACTTCGTGGCCGACCGCATCGACTCGCAACCGGGCAAGCCCGTGTTCAACCGCGTCGTCGGCCTGAAGGACAGCTGGGGCAAGTAAGCACAGGCCCATGCGTGCGTGGGCCTCTGAACAAGGAGGCACCATGCGTGCATGGATTCTGCTGCTGGCCGCAGTGCTCGCCACGCCCGCCTTCGCGGCGCCGTTTGCGCCGGACCTGGCACACACCTCGGTCTACTTCGGCGCGTCGCATTTTGACCGCACCACGATGCGCGGCCGCTTCGACAAGATCGACGGCGCCATCAATTTCGATGAGGCAACGCACCAGGGCGGCTTCGATTTCACCGTCGATGCCGCCTCCATCAACACGCGCCTGCGGGTGCTGGACGGCGTGCTGAAATCGGAACAGTTTCTGGATGCCGCGCAGTTTCCCGTCATCCGGTTGCGCAGCGACCGCTTTGTCGTCGAAGGCGGCAAGCTCGTCGCCATCGAGGCGAGCCTGACGCTGCACGGCGTGACGCAGCCGGTGCGGCTGGACGTGCGCCGCTTCAGCTGCGGCGACGAGAAGCTGCCCGGCAGCACGCGCCACGTCTGCGGCGGCGATTTCCACTTCGCCATCGCACGCAGCGCCTTCGGCATGACGCGTTTCCTGCCCGACGTGGGCGACCGCGTCGACATCGACGTCAGCGTGGAAGCCACGCCTCAATAAGCCGCGCCATCCATCCTTCTATGCCCAATATCGATTTCACCCTCACCACCGACTACATCGAGCTGCACAAGCTGCTCAAGCTCACCGGCGTGGTGGACAGCGGCGGCGCCGGCAAGGCGGTGGTGGCGGATGGGGCCGTCACCGTCGACGGTCATCCGGAGCTGCGCAAGACGGCCAAGATCCGCGCCGGCCAGGTCGTGATGCTGGGCGACGTGCGCATTGCCGTGCACGATGCCGAATAGCGCCGCAGGTGTTTGAAAACGCACGGCGTGCTAGCGTGCGCCGGTCCCCCCTCCAGGAGATTGACCATGCCGATCGCACTCTGGTGCGTGTTGATTGCGGGCGTGTTTCCGCTCGTGTGTGCCGCCGTCGCCAAGGCGAGCGGCCAGAAGTACGACAACCACAACCCGCGCATCTGGCTCGCCCAGCAAACCGGCTTTCCCGCCCGCGCCAACGCCGCGCAGCAGAACCACTTCGAGGCATTCCCGTTCTTTGCCGTGGCCGTGCTGGTGGCCATCCTGGGCGGGGGCCTGATCGACCGCGTCAACCTGCTGGCCGTCGCCTTCATTGTTGCTCGGCTCCTGTACACGGTCTGCTATTTCGCCGACTGGGCCATGCCGCGTTCGCTGATGTGGCTGGCCGCTTATGGCATCACCATCGCACTGTTCGTGCAACCGGCCTTCGTTCACTGAGCCGGCGACGCCCTCCCGCGCCCGCTGCAAACAGGGGCGCCGTTGTCGTTTCGGCGAGGCTGTTGGCCGATGCGCTGAGCGATGCCGTTACGGCGATGCGTCGGGCGGCGTTGCAGGCGTCTGGAAGAGCTTCCATGCCATCGCCGCCAGCACGGCCACGGCGGCCACCAGTGCACCCCACAGGATCCACTGCCGTGTCCGTCCTGCGGGCGGCTCAGCCGTGAGTGCATCGGCCGGCGAATCCGTCATCGCGCCAAGCTGCGCAGGCGCAATGGCGGGCGATGCGCCAGCCAGCAGATCGTTGCGTGCGACGGGGTTGCCGCGCGCCACCTCCCCGATGGCCAGCGAGAACGGCACGCTGCCGCGCGCAGCATACGTGACCGTAGCCGGACGCCAGCCTACTGACAGCTGCGGTGCCCCGGCGCCGAGACCGCCGCTGCGCGTGTCCACCTGCAGGCGCCAGTAGCGATCCGCCGTTGCCGGCACGCTGATGGGCGCGTTCTCCTGTTCCGCCTGGCCCCCTGCGCCCGCCAGCCGGTAAAGGCGGGCCGACGTGATGAGCCGCCACGGTGCCTGCGCATCGGCGCGCGCGTAGAGGGTGGCCTGCGCGACGGTGTTGGCCTGGGGCAGGCTGACTTTCACGCGCTCCACCGGAAACACACCGCCGGTATCGAACCGGTAATCCCCGGCAGACGGCGTCTGCACCGGCGCCAGCCCCGCGCGCCACTGGATGGCGCTGTCTGCCGCTGCCACCCGCCCCCCCATGGCCACTTCGGCGCGCACGGCTTCGGGCGCGGGCGGCTTGCCCTGCCAGGTCAGCCGCAGGTACTTTGCCCGCAGCCCCGCGAATTCGACGCGATCCTGCACGAGCGTGCTGCCCTGGTTCGACAGCCGGAACAGCGTGGCCTGCGCGACGGGGCTCCAGTGCTGCAGGTCATCGCTCGCCTGCACGTTGACGCCGCTCTGGAACTCCACCGCGGGCAACACCACCACGAGCGCCGTCACCGTCGCCGTTTTTCTGTCATGCAGCTGGCTCAGGTCGACCAGCCATGCCCGCGTGGTCTCCTGCGGCGCGGCCGTGCCGGTGGCGCGCAATACGCCGTCTGCGCCGAGCACCACGCCGGCTGTGCCGGGCTTCCGGGCATCATCCACGGGGGCTGCGAACCAATGCACGTCGTGCAGCGTGCGCGCCTGCGGCGGCGCATCGCGCGGGATGTCAAGGCTGAATGGCACCGGTTCGCCATCGCCGTTGAGGACGCGCAGATCCGCGAGGCTCGCCTCGTGTGCGTGGGCATAAACGTCTTCGTTGAGCGTGACGGCGTAATAGGCGGCACCCGGCGTACCCGTCAGCGCAAACCGCTCGGCCCATGCCGACGCCGACAGCAGCGAGGCCGCGGCCATCGCAAGAACAACCTTCTTCACAGAACCTCCCCGGTTTCGCCAGCCGCCTTGGCCTTGGGGGGCAACGGCGACAGATAGCCGATCAACAGCAGCAGCACGCCAATGCCGATGAATGACACGATGCGCTCGACGCCCGTCACGCGCGACAGGTCAAACAGGAACAGCTTCACCACCGTCACACCCAGCAGCGCGCCGCCGGTGAACCACAACGCCCGGCTCGCGCGGCGCGTGGCCAGCACCATCACGACCAGCGCCAGCACCGTCCAGAACATCGACAGCGAGGCCTGCACCAGCATCGAGCGGCCCAGCCCTTCCGGCGTGTACGGCACGTGGGCCCAGTGGTGCAGCGTGCGCAGCAGCACCGCGTTGGCCCAGATGAACAGTGTCGCGCCGATTG
The DNA here is from genome assembly GCF_001683835.1 of Ralstonia sp. RL. Taxonomy (NCBI): domain Bacteria; kingdom Pseudomonadati; phylum Pseudomonadota; class Betaproteobacteria; order Burkholderiales; family Burkholderiaceae; genus Ralstonia; species Ralstonia sp. RL. The sequence continues at coordinate 232,721 of NZ_LWRX01000250.1, forward strand.
CATAGCCGATCACCAACGGCTCCGGCACGAGCTTGTGCAGTGCCACGCGGCGCATCCACAGCGCAATGGCGAGGAAGACGAGCAGCTGCGCCACATCGAGCGGGTTGAGAACGGGCAGGTAGAACAGCGGCGCGGCGTCGCCATCGCTGGCGGCGCTGGCTAGGCTCCACAGCCAGAGCAAGGCGGCCAGCGGTGCCGCGCCCCACAGCAGATAGGCGCGCTCAAAACGCGCGATGGGCCAGCGGATGCGCCAGCCGGCTCCCGCCAGCAAGGCAAGCAGCGCGCCATAGGCATAGGCCCACGCGGCAAAGCTCCATGTGCCCTCCGGCACGTAGGCGTCGAGGCGCCAGTAGCCTTCGGTGGCCAACATGCCGCAGATCAGCCAGAACAGCACGGTATGCAGCGGCGCGAGGATGACGTCCTTCACGTCGCGCTCCTGGCGGCGCAGCAGCACGAAGGCGAGCACGACCGACGCGATCCACACGAGGCCGCCCCACCCCGCCAGCGGCGACGGGCGCCAATGCTCGATGGCCGCCAGCGCCACGACGGCAAGCGCTGGCGACAGCGCCAGGGCCGGCCACTCGGCCAGCGTCCAGTCGAGCCTGCGGCGCAGCGCGTGCGCAGCCCATGCCGTGAGCACGGCAAAGCCGGCGTACAGCGGAATGTCCGGCCGGTCGATGGTCTGGCTGGCGATGCGCCAGGCCCAGCGGTCGATCTCGTTACTGCCGCTGCCGAGCCACCAGAGCAATCCCCACACCGATGCGGCAATGCCCAGCGCGGGCGCTGCCTTCAGCCACGCGCGCGCCGGCGCCCTGCCATGCAACTGCCAGCCGGTGAACACGCCCGCCAGCGCCATCAGCAGCCCGCCGATGTAGCGGCGATTGAGCACCGGCCAACCGGTCGCAGGATCCCAATCGAACCATGTGCTGCCGGTCAAGGCCACGCCCGCGGCCACTTGCAGCAGCAGGCCAACGGCCAGGGCCAGGCGCCGCTGCTGCTGCACGCCGAGCCACACCACCGCCGCACCCTCGAGCGCCCACACCGCACTGGTGGTGCGCCCATCGCAGGCCAGCGGAATCGCCAGCGTGATGAAAATCACGGCCAGCGCAAACATCGCCTCGTACAGCAGGCCCAGGTTCGCGCGCCGCGGCGCCAGCCAGGCTGCCATGCCCAGATAGAAAGCCGCCAGCGCCGCAGCGCTCCACGCCATCGCAAACGGAATGTGGTGCACCAGCCCGGCCTGCAGGCCCATCGCCACGAGCGGCGTGCCGAACACCAGCGTGCCGTCGACATAGTGGTTCAGGCTCACGCGGCGGCGCAGCGCATACAGCAGCGCGATGCCTACGTACATCAGGAAGAAGAGGATCAGGAACGGCTCGGTGCTCGACAGCAGCGACGGCTGATACCGCAGCACGCCCCACGCGGTAGCGATGCCGAACGTGAAGACAAAGCCGAGCAGATTCAGCGCCCGCCACGCGCGGAACCACGCAATCGCAAAGATGCCCGCGTTGAGCAGCGCGTAGTAGCTGAACAGCGCCACGTGGCTACCCTGGCCTGTCGAGATCAAGATCGGGGCAAGGAAGCCGCCGGCGCTCCCGGTGAATGCCAGCGCCGGCGCGTTCTGCCTGACAGCGAGGCCGGCCGCCAGCGCACAGATCAGCACCAACACCGGAAATGCCATCCCCGGAGACAGCAGCGGCACCATGCGCGTGGCCGCAAACACCGTCAGATAGAGCACCCCCACGCCGCCGCCCTGCAGCACCAGCGCGTATCCCGGGCGCCTGTCGCGCAGCCGCCAGCCGATGCCCAACAGCACGATCGCGCCGACGGCCACGCCAGCCAGGCGGAACTCGACCGGCAGCAGGCTGTTGTCGGCGGCATATTTGAGCAGGAAGGCCACGCCAAAGAACAGGATCAGGATGCCGACCCGCACCACGCTGTTGCCGCCCAGCAGCCAGTCACGAGCAGCACCCACGGCGCGCTCGACCCAGTCCGGTTCGTGCGGCGCCATCGGCGGCATGGCAGGCTGCCCGACGGGCTCCGGCTGGGGCCCGGGCGCCGGCGGCGGGCTCGTCATCGGTGCCTGCGGCGCGGCTACGGCTTCGATACGCGGCAAGGTTTCGGCCAAGGCAGGCGCTGGCGCAACGTGCGGCGGCGTGTCGGCCACGGCGTCCGGTTGCGGTGCGGCAGACGTCCCACCCCGGATCTCCGCCATCTGGCGGCGCAGCAGCGACACCTCGTGCTCGAGTTGGGCCACACGTTCGTGCAGCGTCATCGTCGCGGCAGTGACCGTCGGCCGCGCGGCATCGGGCTCGGGCGGATGCGCCCACTGCGAGCTCGCGCGCTTGTCCATGTACAGGATCAGCGACGCCAAGCCCACGCCGACCAGCACCCCGAAGAACGCCCCGACCACGCCCCCCGACAGGCCCCCGAGCACCAGGCCCACGATTCCGAATATCCAACGCATCGTTCTGATTATCCTTGTTTGGATAGGAGAAGCATGCGCAGAACCGCGCACGCACCGCTCGTATACCGCAAACAGCGGCCGAAGGGAATGCGGCGGCCTCGTCTTGCACGCGGCCGCATCGCTGCCGCCGGCCCGTGCGACAATGCGCGCTTTGCTGAAAACCGCCCCTCCGCTGACCCCGCATGGCCCTCAAATCCACGATCTACAAGGTCGATCTGCAGATCGCCGACATGGATCGCCACTACTACGCCAACCACGCGCTGACCGTCGCCCGCCACCCGAGCGAGAACGATGAGCGCATGATGGTGCGCGTGCTCGCCTTCGCGCGCCACGCCAGCGAAGCGCTTGGCTTCACGCGCGGCCTGTCCGAACCGGACGAACCCGAGCTCTGGCAGCGCGACCTGACCGACGCCATCGAACTCTGGATCGACCTCGGCAACCCTGATGAAACCCGCATCCGCAAGGCATGCAACCGCGCGGGCCAGGTCGCTGTATATACGTATAGCGGCAACGCGAGCCGCGTGTGGTGGCAGCAGACCGAAACCAAGGTCGCGCGCTTTGCCAACCTGTCGGTCTACGAAGTCGCGCCCGATACCGTCGCTGCGCTGGCCGGCATGGTGGAACGCACCATGCGTCTGCAGGTGACCATCCAGGACGGCGATATCTGGATCGCCAACGACGCGGACAACGTCCACGTTCAGCTCGATACGCTCAAGGCCGCGCAAGCCTGAGCTTTTCCCTCACCGTGTCATTACCCACGAGGCTCACCATGACCACCACCACCGCAAGCGGCCTGCAATACGAAGACGTCGTCGTCGGCGACGGCGCTGAAGCCACGGCCGGCAAATACGTCACCGTGCACTACACCGGCTGGCTGTACGAAAACGGGCAGGCCGGCAAGAAGTTCGACTCCAGCAAGGACCGCAACGACCCGTTCGCCTTCCCGCTGGGTGCCGGCCACGTCATCAAGGGCTGGGACGAAGGCGTGCAGGGCATGAAGGTCGGCGGCACGCGCAAGCTGATCATCCCGGCCGCGCTGGGATACGGCGCACGCGGCGCCGGCGGCGTGATCCCCCCGAATGCAACGTTGCTTTTCGAGGTCGACCTGCTCGAAGTCTGATCCTGCGCTAGAATCGCGCCCGGCCTGCGATGCGTCACACGATGCATCGCGGGCCCTCCCCCGGGCGGGGTGGCAGAGTGGTCAATGCTGCGGCTTGCAAAGCCGTATAAGACGGTTCAATTCCGTTCCCCCGCCTCCACATTCCTGGCCGTGCAGACACCACCGTTGCGGCCGCGCCATAGTCAGACCTTCCTCAAGCCCGGCAACGCGCTGTTTCCGCAGCATCGGCCGTCCGCCTGCGTGACCAGGCGTAACGATTGCTCTATGCTTGCGACATGGCCGTCACCCGAGAGGATCTCGAACAGAACCGGTTGCGCGCCGCCCTGGGTGATTCGCCCGTCGCGTCGTCGCTGCTGACCGAGGCTGCGCTGGAAGCGTCGCTTGCATCGACGCTCGCGCGGCTGTCGAGCGCGCCCTGCGAAGGCCAGGACGCGTGGGTATTCGGCTACGGCTCGCTCATCTGGAACCCGATGATCTTCCACACCGAGGCGGCGCCCGCCACGGTGCACGGCTATCACCGCGGCTTCTACCTGTATTCCCGCATCAACCGCGGCACATGGGACAACCCGGGCCTCGTGCTCGGGCTCGACCGCGGCGGCAGCTGCCGCGGCGTCGCCTTCCGCGTGCCGCGCGAGCATGCCGAGCGCGAGTTCCGCGTGCTCTGGCGGCGCGAGATGCTGACCGGCGCCTATCTGCCGCGCTGGCTGCCGACCGAAATCCACGGCCAACGCGTCTACGCCCTCGCCTTCGTCATGAACCGCGCGCACGAGGCCTATGCAGGCCGCCTGCCCGACGAACGCGTGGTCGGCTGCCTACGCCAGGCGGTCGGGTTATACGGCCCGGCACGCGAATACCTGCAGCGCACGCTGATCGGGCTGGCCAGCAATGGCCTGCGTGATGCTTATCTCGACCGCCTGTGGGCGCGGCTGCAGGCGATGGATGCCGCCAACGCCCCCGCCGCGACCGAACCGGCGCCGCAGGCCGACCCCTACCTCAGCGCCTGAGCCCTTACGCCATGCTCCTCGCCCCGCATCCCGCGCTCAACCAGGTGATTGGCGTCATGCTCGGGATGGCACTGGCGGTGGGCGACATGGCCAACGCCTGGCAGGAGCAGCATCTGCCGAGCGTGCGCGTGGCGGCCAACGCCAGCGCCAAGGTCGCGCCCCCCGCCGGCAGCACGCCCGACGCCCGCCCCACCCGCCGCAGCGACCCCGCCACGCGGGACCGTGACCTGATCGTGGCCGCGCAAACCGGCAACACGATGGCGATTCAGTCATTGATCGCCGAGGGCGCCAACCTGAAGGCGCGCGATGCCGAAGGCCGCACGGCCCTCATCGCGGCCGTGTACGCCCACATGGGCGCGGCGGCCCGCCTGCTCATCCAGGCCGGCGCCGACGTCAACCTGCAGGACAACGCGCAGAACAGCGCCTTCCTGCTCGCCGCGGCCCAGGGCGATGCGGAGACCGTCCGGCTGGCGCTGTCGCACGGTGCCAACCTGCGCGCCACCAACGCCGACGGCGACACCGCGCTGATCCCTGCCGCACGGCGCGGCTACGTGGAGGTTGTCAACGAGCTCGTCAAGGCGGGCGTGCCACCCGACGCCACGAACAACCTGGGCCTGACGGCGCTCATCGAAGCCGTGGCCCTGGGCGACGGCAGCGAAAAGTACGAGAAGACCGCGCAGATCCTCCTCGACGGCGGCGCCGACCCCAACCTGCCCGACCGCGGCGGCATCACGCCGATGCGGCATGCGCGGCAGCGCGGTTTCCACGGCATCGGCGCATTGCTCTTCAAGGCGCGCGGGCATTGAAAAAGGGGCCGCCGGGGCCCCTTCTGCCTTACGCTGCGGCCGGTTTCTCGGCCGCCTCGTTCCTCGCGTTTTCCTGCTCCTGCAGCGTGCGCCACATCACCTTGCCGGTCCCGGACTTGGGCAGCGCATCCACAAATTCGACCACGCGCGGATACTTGTAGGCCGCCATGTTGTCGCGCGCCCAGTTGATGATGTCCTCTTCGGTCGTCTTGCCCTTGGCGTGGGCCTTGAGCACCACCACAGCCTTGACCGACTCGCCGCGATACGCATCGCGCGTGCCGATGATGCAGGCTTCCTGCACGTCGGGGTGCTTGTACAGCAGGCTTTCCACCTCGGCCGGCCACACCTTGAAGCCCGACGCGTTGATCATGCGTTTCAGCCGGTCAGTGAGGAAGAAATAGCCCTCTTCGTCCATCTTGCCGAGATCGCCCGTGCGGAAGAACGTCTTGCCTTCGAATTCGATGAAGACCTCGGCGGTGGCCTGCGGCTTGCCCCAGTAGCCGAGGAACACCTGCGGGCCGCTGACAATGATCTCGCCCACTTCGCCCGGCGGCAGTTCCTTGAGCGTCTGCGGGTCGACGATGCGTGCGTCGGTGTTGAACACGGGGATGCCCAGGCACTGCTGCTTGGGTCGGTCGGCCGGGTTGCTGTGCGTGGGCGCAATCGTTTCGGACAGGCCGTAGCCCTCCTGGTACGCCAGGTTGAACTCCTTGAGCAGGCGCTCGGCCACCGCCTGCGGCATCGCCGCCCCGCCGCCGCCGATGTAGACGAGGCTCGACAGATCGAACTCCGCCAGCTGCGGGCTCGCCAGGAAGTCGATCACCATGGTCGGGATGTTCGTCCAGTGCGTGACCTTGTAGCGCGAGATCAGCCGCCCGGCCACCTCGCGGTCCCAGCGCGGCAGCATCACCACCGTGGAGCCCATGTAGATCGGCGCGTTCATGCCGTACTGCATGCCGGTCACGTGGAACAGCGGAATGATCGACAGGCTCACGCCTTCCATCGTGCCGCCCGACCACAGCGAGCCGCCCACGATGTTGTGCATGACGGTGCGGTGCGGATGCATGCAGCCCTTCGGGAACCCCGTGGTGCCCGACGTGTACGGCATCACGGCGAGGTCGTCGGGGCCGGCCGTATGCGGGCCGGGCTGCAGGCGCTGGGCCAGCACGTCTTTCCACGCCACCGCACCGGGCTGGGCCGGATGCTCGGCCGTAATCCAGGCGGGGGGCGCGTCTTCGGGATATTCATACGTGGCGGGCAGCGCGTCGGCGTAAGACGTGACCAGCAGATGCTGCGTGCGCTGCCCCTCGGGAAGGTCGGCGTTGGCCGCCGTTACGTTGACGGCAAGGTCGGCACTGCAGATGACCGTGGCCGCGCCCGCATCGGTGATGTAGTGCTTGAACTCCTCGGGCCGGTTCATCGGGTTCACCGGCACGACCACCGCATCGGCGCGCAGGATGCCGTAGTACGCCGCCATGAGCTGCGGGCAGTTCTGCATGTAGAGCAGCACGCGGTCGCCCTTCTTCACGCCCGCCGCCTGCTGCAGCCAGCCGGCCACGGCCACGGCGTCGTCATGCAATTCGCGGAAGGTCGTGTGCCGGCCGTAGAAGATGATGGCGTCCTTGTCCGGATAGCGTCGCGCGGACACTTCCAGGTTGTACCAAAGGCTGGTCTGCGGCGAGTGGATGTTGTGCGGCAAACGCCGGGGCCAGAACTGGAAGTGCGGTCGTGTCATGCCATGTCTCCGAGAATGTATGTGTTGTTTTTACCGGATGGTATCCGAACGATCGTTCTATTTTCAACCGTTGCCAGGACACACATTGTTGGCCCTGAAAACGGCCGGAATGCCCCCAAGTAGAATGGACGACGCCCGCCGGTGTTGCGCCGGCCGGCTTTTCTGCTGTCTTTCTGAGGAGAACCCCGACGATGAGCGACGTCACCTTGCAGAATTTCGCGCAGGAAGTGATCGAAACCTCTCGCAAGATCCCCGTGCTGGTCGATTTCTGGGCGCCCTGGTGCGGCCCGTGCCGCACGCTGGGCCCGATGCTGGAAAAGCTGGAGGCCGAATACGCGGGCAAGTGGAAACTCACCAAGGTCAACTCCGACGAGAACCCCGAGCTTTCTGCGCAGTTTCGTGTACGGAGCATCCCGTATGTGGTGGCCTTCGTGGATGGCCAGCCCGTCGACCAGTTCGTCGGCGTCCTGCCCGAGCCGCAGCTGCGCGCGTTCCTGGATCGCGTGATTCCGCAGCCCGCCGAGATCGCCTACCGTGAAGGGCTGGCTGCCGTCCAGGCCGGCGACGCGGTGCTGGCGCGCGACGCCTTCCAGAGCGCGCTGGCGTTCGACCCGGGCTTTGACGCCGCGCGCTTTGCACTGGTGAACCTGCTGCTCGACAGCGGTGACGTGCAGGCCGCGCAGGACGAATTCGCCCTGCTCTCGCCCAAAGCGCCGCAGGACGAGCGCTACGCTGCGCTGGAAACGCGCCTGAAGGCGACCGAGCGCGCCGACGCGCTTCCCGATGCCGATGCACTGCGCACGCAGATCGACGCCGAGCCCTACAACCTGCAGGCGCGGCTCGATCTGGCCCAGCTGTACATCGCCGGCCGCCAATACGAAGCCGCACTCGAACAGCTGCTCGCCATCGTCGAGCGCGACCGCACGTTCCGCGACGACATCGCGCGCAAGACCATGGTGTCGGTGTTCGACATGATGGCCGACGCCCCGCAGGCGGTATCGCACTGGCGCCGCCAACTCGCGTCCAGACTGAACTGAGGAAGCCATGCGACTGATCTACGTGGCAGACCCGATGTGCTCGTGGTGCTATGGCTTCGGCCCGCAGCTGGCCGACCTGCGCGAGCGGCTGGGCGACGCGCTCGCCGCGCCGGTGCCCGTCACGCTCGTTACCGGCGGGCTGCGGCCGGGCCAACGCGAGCCGCTGGCGCCCGAGAAACGCGACGAAATCCTCCACCACTGGCACGCCGTTGCCGAGCGCAGCGGCATGCCGTTCGACCAATCGCCGGAGGTGGCCATGCGCCGCGAGGGCTTCGTCTACGACACCGAACCCGCCTGCCGCACCGTCGTCATGGCGCGCGAGCACTGGGGCGAGGACGACGAGCGCGTGCTCACGGTCTTCCATGCCATCCAGCGCGCGTTCTACGCCGAAGGCCGTGACACCACGCACCCGGACGTGCTGCGCCAAGTAGTGCTCGCCCACGACATCGACGCGGCGCACTTTGATGCCGCGTTCGACACCGAGGCGCTGCGCAACGAAACGCGCGAAGACTTCCGCCTGTCCCGCCGCTGGGGCATCAACGGTTTTCCGAGCCTGCTGGCCGAACATGGCGGCACGCTGTACCAGATCGGACGCGGCTATGCGCCTTCGGTGGCGCTGTATGCGCGCGCAGTCGAGGTGCTGCAGCAGCACCCGGCCGCCGACGCCGGCTAGCCGGTTTGCCCGGCATCAAGCCAGCGCAAGCCGGCCATCGCTAAGCTGAACGCCTCGTCCATCTCATTGTGCTTCCGCCATGCCCGTGATCGAATGGTCCGAGGCGCTCCAGCTCGGAGACGCCGCCACGGACGCCAACCACGCCGAATTCTGTGCCCTGCTCAACGCCGTGGCCGACGCGTCCGACGCACAGTTCATCGCCGCACTCGATGCGTTCATCGCCCACACCGAGATGCACTTTGCCGATGAAAACGCGTGGATGGACGCCGTGGAATTCCCCCCGCGCCACTGCCATCGCGGCGAGCACGACAACGTGCTCGCGCTGTGCCGGGAAGTGCGCAAGCGCGCCGCGGCCGGCGACATGGAACTGGGCCGGCGCCTTGTGGCGGAGCTGCCCGCCTGGTTCGCACAGCATGTGGATGTGATGGACAGGATGATGACCACGCATCTCGCGCAGTTCGGACCGGGCGCACGCAAGAACGCGGCGGCCGAAGCCTCCGCCTGAACGCGGCTCAGGCTGCGGCGATTGCGCGCAATGCCGTCGACGCTGCGACCATGCCGAACACCGCCGTCACGCACACCGACGACCCGAAGCCGGCACAGGCCAGGCCCTGCGGCCCCTGCGACGGCTGGGGCGCGGGCGGCGCGTTGACGACTTCGATCTGCCCTGCGGCAGCCAGGTCATCGATGCCGGCATGGCTCGATTCCGCCGGCACCTCGACGGCACATGCCTGCTGCTCCGGCTCGGGATAACGCAGCGGCTCGTCCGAGAACACGGCGTCGATGCCGAACTTGGCTTTCGGGTTTTTCGAAAAACCGTGCTGGCGCCGCAGGTTGCCGCGCACCTTGGCGAGCAGCGGGTCCTGGATCGTGCGCGAGAGGTCGGTCACGCGGATGCGGGTCGGATCAAGCTGGCCGCCGGCGGCGCCACATGTCACCACGCGTTTGCCGGTGCGCTTGCAGAACGCGACGATGGCCGTCTTCACCTTGACGGCATCGATGGCGTCGACCACATAGTCGAACGGGTGGCCGAGCAGCCCCTCGACGTTCTCCACCGTCACAAAGTCGTCGATGCGGCTGATCTCGGCGCGCGGATTGATCTGCAGGATCCGCTCGGCCATCGCATCGACCTTGGCCATGCCATACGCATCACCGAGCGCATGGATCTGGCGGTTGGTGTTGGACACCGCAATGTGATCCAGGTCGATCAACGTGAGCTTGCCCACACCGCAACGCGCCAGCGCCTCCGCCGCCCACGACCCCACGCCGCCGATGCCGATCACGCACACGTGGGCCGCGGCAAAGCGCCCCAGCGCCTGCGGGCCGTACAGCCGTGCCACGCCGCCGAACCGGCGTGCGTATTCGTCGTCGAGGATGGGCGGGTGCGCGGGCGCGCTGATTGCTACTTGGCTCATGACACAATGGAATTGCGGTTGCGCCGAACTATAGCTCAACGCGGGCGATCGCATTTTCCGTGCTCGATACCTACAAGAAGACCATGCGGACCTCCGGCAAGCTCGCCCTCGGACTGATCATCACGCCCGTCGTCATCGTGGCGGCAGCCGTCGTGTTTGTGCTGACGTTTGACTGGAACCGCGCACGGCCGTATCTCAACGATCGCGTCTCGCAAGCCATCGGCCGGCCCTTCGCCATCAACGGCGACCTGATCTTTACGTGGAAGAAGCCCGAAGGGGAATCCGGATGGCGCGCGTACGTGCCCTGGCCGCGGCTGATCGCCAAGGACATCACCGTCGGCAATCCGGACTGGGCCCGGCAGCCGCATGTCGCGACAATCCATCAGCTCACGTTCGTGCTTGAAGCACTGCCGCTGCTGGCGCACCGCATCGTCATCCCGAGCGTCGCGCTCGACACGCCCATCATTGCGCTGGAGCGCGACAAGGAGAACCGCAACAACTGGACGTTCGACCTCACCGGCCGCGACGGCGACAAGAAGCCCTCGGACTGGAAACTCGAGTTGCGCGAGATCGCGTTCAGCAAGGGCTCGCTGGCGCTCGACGACGAGATCAAGCGCATCCACCTGGCCGCGACGATCGACACGGTCGACAACCAGGCGCTCTACGCCGCGGCCAACGGCACCACGATCAAGGGCGAGGACCAAGCCGCCAAGGTGCCCGGCAACTCGGGCGCAGCGGCTTCCGGGGCGAGTGCGGCGGCGGCCGTCGCGCCCGATCCGCAGCAGCCGTACGGCATTGCCTGGACGGTCAAGGGCACGTACAACAACGCGGCCATCAGCGGCAGCGGCAAGGCCGGCGGCGTGCTGCGCCTGCAGGACACGCAGCGGCCCTTCCCGGTGCAGGCCGACGTGACGGTCGGCAAGACGCGCATCGACCTGGCAGGCACGCTGACCAACCCGGCGAGACTGGCGGCGCTGGACCTGCGCCTGCATCTGTCGGGCGCGAGCATGGCGCACCTCTATCCGCTCACGGGCGTGGTGCTGCCCGACACGCCGCCGTTCGACACGCGCGGCCGGCTGATCGGCGAGTTGCGCAAGCAGGGATCGACATGGCGCTATGAAAAGTTCACCGGCCGCGTCGGCAGCTCAGACCTGGCGGGTACGCTGACCTTTGCGATGCGAGAGCCGCGGCCCTTGCTGACCGGCGAGCTGGTCTCGCGCCAGCTGCTGTTTGCAGACCTGGCGCCGATCATCGGGGCAGACTCCAACGCCAGCAAGGCGAGGCGTGCGGACCCGAGCGTCGACCCCACTGCCGAACCGAGCGGGAAGACGGTGCGCCAGCCGGCTGACAAGGTCCTGCCCGTCGAACCATTCCGCACCGACCGCTGGAACGCCATCGACGCCGACGTGAAGTTCACCGGCGAGCGCATCGTCCGCACCAAGGAGCTGCCCATCGACCACCTGGTCACGCACATCAAGCTGCAAGATGCGGTGTTGACGCTGGACCCGCTGAACTTCGGCATGGCGGGCGGCACGCTCAACTCCAACATCCAGCTCGACGGCCATGCGACGCCGATGCAGGCACGCGCGGCATTGGCGGCGCGGCACTTCAAGATCAAGCAGCTCTTCCCGAAGATCGAATCGATGCGCGCGAGCGTGGGCGAACTCAACGGCGACGCGCGCCTCTCGGCGACCGGCAACTCGGTGGCGGCGCTGCTCGGCTCGTCCAATGGCGAGCTGAAGATCATGGTCGAGCAGGGCACGGTGAGCAAGTTCATCCTCGAAGCGATGGGGTTGAACGTGGCGAACGTGATCCTCACCAAGCTCTTCGGCGACAAGCAGGTCACCATCAACTGCGCCGTGGGCGACTTCGCCGTGAGCGACGGGCTGGCGCAGGCGCGCACCTTCGTGGTGGATACGCAGGATGCCGTCATCGACATCACGGGTGCGACGAGCTTCAAGCGTGAAGCGCTCGATTTCACGATCCACCCGGATTCGAAGGGGCTGCGCGTGTTCTCGCTGCGCACGCCGCTTTACGTGAAGGGCACGTACAAGCATCCGGATGTGTCGGTCAATCCCGCCGTGGTGGCGCTGCGTGCAGGCGGGGCGGTGGCGCTGGCGCTGACCGCGCCGGTGGCCGCCGTGCTGCCGGTGCTCGAACTCAAACCGGCGCCGGACAGCGCCTGCGGCAGGCTGCTCGCAGATGTACGCAAGCGTCCGACAGCCCCGCCGCCCGGCAAGGCGTATCAAAGCAACAAGCCGGGTCGCACACCCGAGGGCGACATCAAGCCCGCACAACCGGCCGCTGCCGCGACGCCGCCCCAGCGTCCGGCCCAGCCGGCCGCCCCGGCATCGCGGGATCCGCACACGACCGGCGGCTAAGCCGCCCGCTCATCGGCCCGAGCGCCGTTTGGCAATCGCGTCTGCCGTCAACTGCGGCGTGGCCGGGTCGCCGAACTGCCGCGTAAGGTAGTTCGTGAGCGCCGCCAACTGCGCATCCGACAGCTCGCGCCCGAACGCTGGCATGCCGATGTGCCGGTCGCCGGCCTTGCGCTCGATGCCGTTCATGATGACCTGCACGAGATTGGTGGTGTCACGCGCGCCCACCGTGGAGTTGTGCAGCAGTGGCGGGTAGTAGCCGTCAGGCGTGCCGCGCCCATCCGCCTGGTGGCAGGTGGCGCAGTTGCCGAGGTACAGGCGCGCCGCATCGATGGTGGTTTCGATCGGCTTGCCGCGCAGCGCGGTGACGTCGGTGGCGGGCTTGCCCCAGTCGTGCCGCGCGCGTTCGAGGTTGTTGCTCACAGCCGGCACGGTGCGCAGGTATTCGGCGATGGCCTCGATGTCCTGCGTCGTCATGCGCGAGAAGCTGTGCTGCACCGCTTCGCCCATCGGCCCGGCAGCCTGGGCCACGCCCGGCACGCTGCCCGTGCGCAGATACTGCACGACCTGTTCGGGTTTCCAGGCGCCAATGCCGCTGGTCGGGTCGGACGTGATGTTGAACGCCGTCCACCCGGCCAGCGTGGAGCCCGCCAGGTACCCCTTGCCGCGCTCGTCCATGGCCTTCTCCTGCATGGCGAAGCCGCGCGGCGTGTGGCACGTGCCGCAGTGCGCAAGGCCCTGGGTCAGATAGGCGCCGCGGTTCCACGTCGGGCTCTTGTCGCCACGCGGCACGTACGGTTCGGTCTTCAGAAAGACGAGGTTCCACAGCTTGAGCGGCCAGCGCATGTTCAGCGGCCAGCGGATGGTGCTCGGCGGCGGGTCGTTCTGCACGGCGGGCACGCCGTAGCGGAAGTACGCGTAGAGATCGCGCATGTCCGCGTCGCTGATCTTCGCGTACGACGGATACGGCATGGCCGGATACAGGTTGTTGCCCGCGTCGTCCACGCCCCTGCGCACGGCGCGCTCGAAATCTTCGTAGCTCCACTTGCCGATGCCGGTCTTCTCGTCGGGCGTGATGTTGCTCGTGTAGATCGTGCCCAGCATCGGGATCGGCATGGGCAGGCCGCCCGCAAACGGCTTGCCGCCGGGCGCGGTATGGCAGGCGGCGCAGTCGGCCGCAATGGCGAGGTATTCGCCCCGCTTGATCTGCGCGGTATCGGCCGGCGTGTCCGTGGCCCAGGCGGCCACGCTCGCGCTGCAGAGCACCAGGAAAGAAGCGATCGCCTTCATATCAGGCCTCCTTCTTGAGCTGGTCGGCAATGCGCAGCGCCAGCGCGGCGATCGTCAGCGTGACGTTGACGGTGCCGACCGTCGGCATGGTCGAACTGCTGCTGATGAACAGGTTGGGGTGGTCGAACGTGCGGCAGTCCTTGTCGACCACCGAATCCTTCGGGTCTGCGCCCATGATGGTCGCTCCCGTGATGTGGTTGTTGGGCGCGAAGTCATCATGGAACTGCACGTCGGTGCCGCCCAGCACCTTGGCCGCGGTGGCATACACCTCGCGCGTGTGCACGGCGCTGCGTTTGACGTAGTCGTCGATGTGGTAGGTGATCTCCGGGCGCGGAATGCCGATGGCATCGACCTCCGTACTGCTGGGCACGATGCGGTTTTCCGGCAGCGGCAGGATCTCGTGGAAGCTGTCGAACTGCACGTAGCGCGCCGCCTGGTCACGGATGCGCGCGTCCAGTTGGGGAGGTTTGATGAGCTTGCCTTCCTTGAAGATGCGCACGGTCTCCTGCTCGATGCGCGAGATGTTGGAGAGGTGCAGCTTCTTGCCGGCCTGCGTCGCGCGGAACGGCCCGTCGCGAAAGCCGATCAGCGAGGTCATCTCCTGCGGCCCGCGCCCTGGCCAGAGCTTGCGGTCGGCATAGAAGCTCACGCCGGTGCCGGGATGGTCCATCAGGTTGCGCCCGACCATGTCGGAGCTGTTGCCCACGCCCTTCGGAAAATCGTGGCTCGTCGACATCAGCATCAGCTTGGGAGTCTCGATGCCATTGGCGGCCAGCACGAACCACTTGCCTTCCACGCGATGCTCGCCGCCCTTCGAATCCTTGTAGCGCGCGGCGACGATGCGCTTGTTGGCGCCGACTTCCAGCTTGTAGACGACAGCGTTTTCAATCAGGCGGGCGCCGGCCTGCTCGGCCTTCTCGACATGGAAGATGCCGTTGTACATTGCGCCGATCGGGCAGATCGGCATGCAGTTGTTGTTACCGCAGCAGGTCGGGCGGCCGTCGTACGGGCGGCTGTTGCGCGCCACGGGTTCGGTCACCACGTGGTAGCTCGGGTCGTGCGCGTTGAGCGCTTCCTTGATCGTGCGTTCGTTGAACGACAGCGGCAGCGGGGCCATCGGATACGGCTGGCTGCGCGGCGAGCCAAGGTCTTCGTCATTGGGCCCCCACACGCCGAGCGCGGCTTCGGCGAGGCCGTAGTAGCGCTCGAGATCGTCGTACTGGATGGGCCAGTCGCGCGCGATGCCGTACACGCTGCGCAGCTTGAAGTCGTTCGGCAGGAAACGCCACGTGGACGCCGCCCAGTGCCAGGTCGTCCCGCCCACGGCGCGGATGTACTGCGAGTTGAACTGGTGCTCGCCCTTGAGGATCAGGTAGTTGTTGGGCGGCCCGTACTCCGGATGCGGCGCCCACGGCATGGACGGATACGGCGCCATGAAATCCATCTTGTCGGCCTGGTTGCGGAAGCGCTCGACGATCTCCCAGCGCGGCAGGCGCGGGCCGGCTTCGAGCATCAGCACCGACTTGCCTGCACGCGCCAATTCGTATGCCACCAGCGCGCCGGCCACGCCGGACCCCACCACCACGATGTCAGCCTGTTGTGCGGCTTGTTGGGTATCCGGCATCAGGCTTGCCTCTCGACCGGGGGCTCGGCCCAGAAGCCGGGCTGGTTGGGACAATACGTGCGGATGACGAGCGTATCCGACACCACGCTGTACATCAGTGCCTGCTCATACGTGACAACGTTGCCGTCGACCACGCCCACGTACCAGGCTTCCAGAATGTTGAGCGCGGTCTTTTGCTGCGCATCCGACAACGAACCGGCGGCCAGCGCCTGCGCCAGCGGCCGCAGTTGCACGGCAAAACCGGCCCCCGACTTGCCAAGCGCCGCGAGCAGCCGCGTCCCGACCGCACGGTCCAGTGCGGGCCGCCCCGTCAACGCCTGCGACAGCGCCATGAAGGCATCCAGCGGTTCGGTGGGTACCTGCGCAACGGCACGCAGCACCTGCGAGCCGACCAGGCCGGCAGCGGCCAGGGCCAGCGCGCCCTGCAGCCACTGCCGGCGCGTCAGGCCGGTCTGCGGGGGTTCGGGAGTGGGGGAATGGGCGTCCATCTCGACATCCTGTTGAAACATTTGCGGGAACGATGCCGGGCACCGTCTGCCGGGCGCCCTTGACTAGCCAATATAGGCGCCGCAATGCGGATCGCCAGAACAACGGCCCAAGCGCGAACCGTGCCAGCGCGGCTTGCGCGCACGCAAACGGAGGCCCCGCGCGTTTGTCTATACTCGGGCCGCACGCCGCTTTGCCGCATCCACCCTGACCGCCCATGACCTCCATCGCCGACATCCGTACCGAATACGCCCGCGCCTCGCTCGACATCACCGACGTGGACACCAACCCCCTGCGCCAGTTCCGCCGCTGGTTCGATGAGGCGCTCAAGGCGGAAGTGGCCGAAGTCAACGCCATGGCGCTGGCCACCGTCGACGCCCACGGCCAGCCTTCCGCGCGCATCGTCCTGCTCAAGAACCTCGACGAGCGCGGTTTCACGTTCTTCACCAACTACGCCAGCCACAAGGGCGAAGAACTTGCCGCCAACCCGCGCGCCGCCCTGCTGTTTCACTGGATCGGGCTGGAGCGCCAGGTGCGCATCCAGGGCATCGTCGAAAAGGTGAGCGACGCCGAAAGCGATGCCTACTACCACTCGCGCCCGCTCGGATCGCGGCTGGGCGCCTGGGCCTCCGAGCAGAGCTGCGAGGTGCCGGACCGCGCCACGCTCGAAGCCCGCGAAGCCGAGTATCGCCAGCGTTTTGGCGATGCCCCGCCGCGCCCGCCGCACTGGGGCGGCTATCGCCTGCTGCCCGAGCGGCTGGAGTTCTGGCAGGGCCGCCCGTCGCGCCTGCACGACCGGCTCGAATATCGCAGACAGGCAGACGGCGACTGGAGGATCGTGCGCCTGGCCCCTTGACCACCGGCGCGCGCAATGACGCATTGCGCAGTGCGGCAAACCGGGCATGGCGCTTGCTGCCGCCGGATACGGCCAGCCGACGCCGGCAAGACCCGCACAGCACAATGGGAAAGTTTGTCGTAAGCTAATGTGATCCGTTCGGGCGGCAATCCGATGGCTGCCCCGAACTTCTGCACATGAGGGAGGCGTCGACATGCTTTTTCAACAGGCGATTGACCGCAAGCTCGAACAGTGGATTCAGGACATCCGCGAGTCTGCCAACCTTCCGGTGCGCCTGCGCCTCTGGAACGGCGACCAATACGAGCTCGGCCGTTTCGACCAACCCCGTGTCACGCTGACCGTGCGCGAAGCAAGCGCGCTGCCGCTGCTGCTCTCCCCCACGCTGAACAACCTCGGTGAGGCTTACGTTCAGGAAAAGATCGACCTGGAAGGCAAGCTCGCCGACATCATCAACGTCGGCTATGGGCTGGCCGCCTCGGCCGCCGCCACCAGCGGCAACGCGCTGGCCCGCGTGGTACGCCATTTCGCCCACACGAAGGAAGGCGACAAGGAATCGATCCAGTACCACTACGACGTATCCAACGACTTCTACAAGCTGTGGCTTGACGAAAACATGGTGTATTCGTGCGCCTACTTCGAGAACGGCAACGAAACCCTCGATGAAGCGCAGCTCAAGAAGATCGACCACATCCTCACCAAGATCCGCCTGCAGCCCGGGCAGACGCTGCTCGACATCGGCTGCGGCTGGGGCGCGCTGGTGCTGCGTGCGGCGCAGAAGTACGGCGCGCGCTGCCTGGGCGTGACGCTGTCGCAGAACCAGTACGACCTCGCACGCGAACGCGTGAAGGCCGCAGGCCTCGAAGACCGCATCGAAATCCGCATCCAGGACTACCGCGACCTCACTGGCAAGTTCGACCGCATCACCAGCGTCGGGATGTTCGAACATGTCGGCCGCAAGAATCTGCCCGGCTATTTCCGCCGCATGCATGACCTGCTTGCCGACGACGGCGTCGCCATGAACCATGGCATCACGTCGTCGGACCCGGCCGGGGGCGAGAGCTCGATGGGTGGCGGCGATTTCATCGACCGTTACGTCTTCCCGCAGGGCGAGCTGCCACACATCTCGCTGGCGCTGTCCGCCGCGCAGGAAGGCGGCCTCGAAGCGCTTGACGTCGAAAGCCTGCGCCGCCACTATGCGCGCACGCTCCAGCACTGGGCCGAACGCTTCGAAACCCACGGCGAGACCATCCGCAACATGGTCGGCGAGAAGAAGTACCGCATCTGGCGTGTCTACCTCGCCGGCTGCGCACATGCCTTCGACGCCGACGAGATCTCGATCTTCCAGACCGTGCTGCAAAAGGCCGGCAAGCCCGCCGCATCGATCCCGTGGTCGCGCCGCTACATCTACCCCTGACCATTTGACCGCCACGCCGCCCATCGACGACCTGTTCGGCGCGCCGCCGGCCCCCAGCGATACCGCGGCGGCCGAACCGCTTCCCAAACCGAAGCGTTCTCCCGCCCGCCAGGGCGTGCAGCCGGCCGCCGTCCCGCCCGAGGTGGCAGAGCTCGCGCTGCGCCTGCCGCCCGACCTGCGCATCGGCACGTCATCGTGGTCGTATCCGGGATGGGATGGACTCGTCTATGCGGGCGAGTATTCCGAGTCGATGCTGGCGCGCAAAGGACTGGCGGCCTACGCGATGCACCCGCTGCTGCGTACCGTCAGCATCGATCGCGGCTTCTACGCTCCGATTCCGCTGGCCGACTACGTCGCCTACGCGGCCAGCGTGCCCGAAGCGTTCCGCTTTGCCGTCAAGGCGCCCGCCGCCGTGTGCGACGCGTGGATTCGCGAACTGGACGGGCGCGGCCGCATGCCCAACCCGGCCTTCCTGAACGCGGAATTCGCGGTGCGGGACTTTATCGACCCAGCCACGCGCGGGCTCGGCATGCGTTGTGGGCCGCTGGTGTTCCAGTTTTCGCCGCTGGGCGCGCTGGCCGAAGACGCCATCGGCTTCGTGGAGCGGCTCGAAGCGTTTCTGGCTGCACTGCCGCCGCTGGACCGGCAACACAACCCCGATGCCGTGTACGCGGTGGAATTGCGCGATGCCACGCTGCTCACGCCTCGCTTCATCAAGATGCTGCGTGCGGTCGGCGTGCGCTACTGCGTCGGGTTGCACGAGCGGATGCCCGCGGCCGACCGGCAAGCGGCCGCCGTGGCCCTGCTCGATGAAGGCGGCGGCGGTCCCCTGGTGGTGCGCTGGAACCTGAACAGCCGTTACCGCTATGCGCAGGCCGAGGCCGCCTACAAGCCCTTCAACAAGCTCGTCGACGAAGACCTGTTTTCGCGCGAGACGCTGGCCGACATGGCCATTGCCGCGCTCGCGGCGGGGCGCAAGGTAACCATCCTGGTCAGCAACAAGGCGGAAGGATCGTCGCCGCTGTCGTGCATCAAGCTGGCCGAGGCCATCGCCGCGCGCCTGCCGGGCGGCGCAGCGTAACCCCGGCGCCTTCCCTCAGCCCTGCAGGCGGTGCGCGAACTGCTTGCGGAACTTCGCCACCTTGGGCGAGATGACGAACGCGCAGTAACCCTGCGCCGGATGATCTCGGAAGTAGTTCTGGTGTTCGTCTTCCGCGCGCCAGAAGGTCACCTTGCCCGCGCTGGCATCCACCAGCTCCGTCACGATGGGCGCATCGAAGACAGCGCTGGCGTCGAGCGCGGCGACCGCCTCACGGGCCGTTGCCAGTTGCCCGGGCGTCTGCGCGAAGATGGCAGACCGGTATTGCGGCCCGACGTCGTTGCCCTGCCGGTCCGGCGTCGTCGGGTCATGGATGGCGAAGAAGATGTCGAGAATCTCGCGGTACGGGATCACCGCCGGATCGAACTGCACCGCCACCACTTCGGCATGGCCGGTGTCGCCATTGCAGACGGCCCGATAGCTGGGGTGATCGACATGGCCGCCGGCATAGCCGGACACCACGCTGTGCACGCCTTGCACCTGCTGGAAGACAGCCTCGAGGCACCAGAAGCAGCCTCCGCCCAGGACGGCGGTTTCAAGGGCGCGTTGCTCGGTCATTTGGTTTCTCCTGCTGGGTTGGATGGGATGCCATTGGTCGGCGCAGGGCGCTTATCCTGACACAGGCACCGGCACCCGCGCCAACATGTGTGTGCAGCATCACGCAAAGCCCTACGCAGGGGCGGCTTATCGCCCGTCCGTTACAATTGCGCATTACTTTGGGTCGTTTGCATGGATCACCACGGAGCCATTCCCATGGAGGCGCGCGACAGCGGACCGACGCGCGAGGCGTCGGCACGCGGTCGCACAAGCCGCGCCGCCCCGCCCGACTTCGATGCCGCGCACTTCCGGCATGCCCTGTCGCAATTTGCCACTGGCGTGACGGTGGTCACCACGCGCTCTGACGGGGGCCCCGGCAAGCCTGCGTTCGTCGGTGTGACGGCCAGCTCGTTCAACTCGGTGTCGCTCGACCCGCCGCTGGTGCTGTGGAGCCTTGGCACGCAGGCGAACTCGTTCCCGTTGTTCCACGCCGGCTCGCACTACGTGATCAACATCCTGGCGGCCGACCAGCTCGACCTGTGCAAGCGCTTCGCCACGCTCAAGGGCGACCGCTTCGCCAACATCGACTACGCGCTGAGCCCGACCGGCCTGCCGATCCTTGCACAATCGCTGGCATGGTTCGAGTGCCATAACCGCAGCCGGTACGACGAAGGCGACCATGTCATCTTCGTCGGCGAAGTCGAGCGCTGCGGAGTGGTGGATGCCAACGCCGCGCCGCTGGTGTTTCATCGCGGCGCGTTTTCGTCGCTTGATCCGCTCGGCAAGTAAGTTGCCGCGTCACCCGCGGCTTGCCGTCTTGCGCGGGGCCTCGGCTTCGATGCCCCAATCCCCGCATGCGTACCAGTCATCGCCGAGCAGCTCTGCAGGGTGCTGGGTGCGGCCCGAGCCGTTGCCGCAAGCGAGGGCGTCGGCGCGGCAGTACTTGTCGCAGCCCCAGCAGATGCGCTCGGGGTGTACGGGATGCAACGGAAACCTCTTGGCCATGACCGGCTCCGGTCGACAACACAGGCTCACTATCCGCGCATGCCGGCGGTCGCGATTTGACCGCCGTCAGACGCCGCCGGACTTGCCGCGCTTGCCCGTCGCACCGCTTTCCAGCGGCCGCACGCCGCGCGATTCCATGAGCAGCGCCAGCCCGCCATCGCGATCCTTGATCGTGCGCAGGACGATGTTCGAGCGGATGTCCATCACGCCAGGCGTCTTGTACAGCCGCTCGATGATGAACTCCGAATAGTGCTGCAGCGTGGGCGCCTGCACGCGCAGGATGTAGTTGCAATCGCCGGTGATGATGTAGGCCGCGACGATCTCGGGCCAACTCTGCACGGCGGCCATGAAGGTCTCGTGCCAGCCCGTCACGTCCTGCCGCATCGA
Organism: Ralstonia sp. RL; assembly: GCF_001683835.1. Classification (NCBI taxonomy): domain Bacteria; kingdom Pseudomonadati; phylum Pseudomonadota; class Betaproteobacteria; order Burkholderiales; family Burkholderiaceae; genus Ralstonia; species Ralstonia sp. RL. The sequence goes on from NZ_LWRX01000250.1 coordinate 254,054, forward strand.
CACTTGCACGATGGCCTCGAGCTCCAGCCCCAGCGCTGCCCGGCCCAGCTGCGCCCGGTAGCCGGTGATGGCGCCGCCCTCTTCCAGCATCCGCACGCGCCGCAGGCAGGCCGATGGCGACAGCGCCACCCGCTCGGCCAAGTCCTGATTGCTGATGCGGCCGTCTTCCTGCAAGACCTGGAGAATGCGCAGATCGGTGGTATCAAGTTGCATCTGTCGTCGTTCTTTGCGTAATTCCGTTAATTCGTTGAATTTTATGCGAATCGAACGGAATCGTGCGCACGAATATGCAAACCCATTGCGCGTGGATTTCCCTATCATTTCGGCACGGATTCGACGAATTTTCTGCCGGGGAGCCGCCTTGAAACGCACTTTGTGGGACATCAGCCCCGCCCTCTCGCCCGCCACGCCGACGTGGCCCGGCGACACGCCGTTTTCGCAGGAAATTGCGTGGAAGCTCGAAGGCGATTGCCCCGTCAACGTCGGCCGCATCACGCTGTCGCCGCACACCGGCGCGCATGCCGATGCCCCGCTGCACTACCGCGCGGACGGCGCCGCGATCGGGCAGGTGGCGCTGGACGCGTACCTCGGCCCGTGCCGCGTCATCCACTGCGTGGGCGTAGCGCGCGTCGAGCCGGAACACGTTCGTGATGCGCTGGCCCATCCGTCGCCCACGCCGCCGCGCGTGCTGCTGCGCACGTACGCGCAGATGCCGCAGACCATGTGGGACGACCACTTTGCCGCCGTCGCGCCCGAGACGATCGAACTGCTGGCCGCGCACGGCGTGAAGCTCGTCGGTGTCGACACCGCCTCGCTCGATCCGCAGACCTCCAAGACCATGGACGCGCACCACGCGGTCGGCAGGCACGGTCTGGCCATCCTCGAAGGGCTGCTCCTCGACGAGGTGCCCGCCGGCGATTACGAACTGATCGCGCTGCCGCTCAAGTTCGCCACGCTCGATGCGAGCCCCGTGCGCGCGGTGCTGCGCAGCCTGCCCTGATTCACCCGATTCATCACCCCGACATCCACCATGACCATCACTCGAAACGCCTGCGTCGAACGCGACGCGGCCGATCCGATCGCGCCGCTGCGCGACGCCTTTGCGCTGCCCGACGGCGTGATCTACCTGGACGGCAATTCGCTCGGCGCACGGCCCAAGGCTGCGCTGGCCCGCGCGCAGGAAGTCGTCGCCAATGAATGGGGCGATGGACTGATCCGCAGCTGGAACCAGGCCGGCTGGTTCGAGCTGCCGCGCCGCCTGGGCAACAAGCTTGCCCCGCTGATTGGTGCACGCGAAGACGAAGTCGTCGTCACCGACACCACGTCGATCAACCTGTTCAAGGTGCTGGCCGCCGCGATTCGCGTGCAGCGCGAAGACGCGCCCGCCCGCAAGATCATCGTGTCGGAAACGCATAACTTTCCGACCGATCTGTACATCGCTGAAGGGCTGGCCGACCTGCTGCGCGATGGCTACAAACTGCGCCTGATCGACTCGCCGGAAGAACTGGAAGGCGCGCTGGGCGACGACGTCGCCGTCACCATGCTGACGCACGTGAACTACAAGAGCGGGCACATGTACGACATGGCTGCCGTCTCGGCGCTGGCGCACAAGCAGGGCGCGCTGGCGATCTGGGATCTGGCGCACTCGGCCGGCGCGGTGCCCGTGGACCTGCACGCAGGCGGCGCGGACTACGCCATCGGCTGCACGTACAAGTACCTGAACGGCGGCCCCGGTTCGCCGGCGTTCGTGTGGGTCGCGCCAAAACTGCGCGAGCGCTTCTGGCAGCCGCTCTCGGGCTGGTGGGGGCATGCGCGGCCGTTCGCGATGGAATCACGCTACGACGCCGATGCCGGCATCGGCCGCTTCCTGTGCGGCACGCAGCCGATCACGTCGATGGCGATGGTGGAATGCGGGCTCGATATCTTCGCGCAGACGTCGATGGCCGAGTTGCGGACCAAGTCCCTCGCGCTGACCGATCTCTTCATCTCGCTGGTGGAAACGCGCTGCGCGGGCTTCCCGCTCACGCTGGTCACACCGCGCGACCATGGCATCCGCGGCAGCCACGTCAGCTACGAGCACCCGAACGGCTATGCTGTGATGCAGGCGCTGATCGCTCGCGGCGTGATCGGCGACTACCGCGAGCCGCGCATCATGCGCTTCGGCTTCACGCCGCTGTACACGAGCTTTGCCGATGTTTGGGATGCCGTGGACGTGCTGCGCGACGTGCTGGAAACAGGCGCGTGGCAATCGGCGCAATTCAACGAACGTACGCTGGTGACCTGAAATGACAACGCCGAACCGACCCGCAGCATCGGGCTGCCCCATGCACGGTGGCCAGGCCGACAGCTGGCATGACGCGCAGATGGATTTCTCGCAGTCGATGAGCTATGGCGACTACCTGGCGCTTGACCAGATCCTGAACGCGCAGCACCCGCGCTCGCCCGATCACAACGAAATGCTGTTCATCGTGCAGCATCAGACCACCGAGCTGTGGATGAAGCTGATGCTGCATGAGCTGCGCGCAGCGCGGGATTGCGTGCGCAACGACGACCTGCCGCCCGCTTTCAAGATGCTGGCGCGCGTGTCGCGCATCATGGACCAACTGGTGCAGGCGTGGAACGTGCTTGCCACGATGACGCCGCCCGAGTACTCGGCCATGCGTCCGCACCTGGGGCAGTCGTCCGGCTTCCAGTCGTATCAGTACCGCGAGATCGAATTCATTCTCGGCAACAAGAATGCGGCAATGCTCAGGCCGCATGCGCACCGGCCGGAGCATTACGCGCAGGTGAAGGCCGCGCTGGAGACGCCGTCGCTGTACGACGAAGCCGTGCGCTACATGGCGCGCCACGGGTTCAGCTTCGATGCGGATTGCGTGGAGCGGGACTGGTCGCGGCCGGTCACCTACAACGCTTCGGTGGAGGCGGCCTGGCTGGAGGTCTATCGTGACCCGACGCACCACTGGGAGCTGTATGAGCTGGCGGAGAAGTTTGTCGACCTCGAGGATGCGTTCCGGCAGTGGCGGTTCCGGCATGTGACAACGGTCGAGCGGGTGATCGGCTTCAAGCGTGGGACCGGTGGTACGGAAGGCGTCGGTTATCTGCGGAAGATGCTCGATGTGGTGTTGTTTCCGGAGCTTTGGAAGTTGCGCACTGACTTGTGACTTTTGCTATTGGTCGATCTCTGGTTTCCTCCCCTGCCGGGGCTGACTCACCTTCCCTGTCTTGCCAAAGAAAGTAAGCAAAGAAAGGCGCGCCCGAGATGGCGAAGGATT